>CAZQDW010000016.1:0-13708 GCA_964592315.1 uncultured Candidatus Bathyarchaeia archaeon | reverse complement strand
ATCTACACCTCTCTATTCGTCGGCAGCGTCAGATGTGTATAAGAGACAGTATCACAATATTGTGATACCTTTTTTTCCCAGAGATCGTCTGGATCCATGTTGTTGTTTTCAATTCTCCACGGAAAAAAATAACATGCAGAGCCGCCCCTACCTTTTTCTCCGCGTAACCGGCAAGAGACTAGTGGAGGTGACAAAGCAGAATGAGACCGTGTCCTGAACGCGGATCCTAGGAGCGGACTAAAATGGGATCTTGGAATGCCACGCCCAGGTCTTGCGCGGATTTCATCCAAGTTAAGATCATCATGCGGGAAGACTACCTTCATCTTTAGATTCAAACGAGGAAAAAAGGCCTCCAGCGTTACTCTAGGGAGAAGGATTTGATTGGTGTCGAATATCTCTTAGACTAGATCTCTTTCCTTTAATATGCTGAGGGATTTGCCGCTCAAGGTGGTGATACAAGACAGGGCTTCGGATAGGCTCTGCCTCGCCTTCTCGAACTTATGTAGATCGGTATGTCCTTCTGCTTCCGTTACCTTTGCTACGGCTAAATTGAACTCTTTTGAGTCTATATAGTTCTTCGCGATTCCCAGTTCCGTTCCGAGTCCCTCGAAGACAGCCCTCATCACTTCGATCGCGCCCTCCAGTTCGATCCCCTCTAACCTGCCAATCCTGTCTAGAGCTCTCATTGCCAACAATAGATCTGACTTTAATCTCTCTGAATAATGAAAGGACCGATTGATGCTTTTCATGTGTTCCATAGAGCTACCTTTGTCTGAAAACCTACACATTTGTCTACCTCTTTTCTAGCCTTTCTATCCCGTTCATGTGAGGCCTTAGGAGAGGCGGAACCATGACCGAGCCGTCCTTCTGTTGAAAATGCTCCAGGATAGCCATCATTGTTCTGCTGGTTGCCAAAGCAGTATTATTCAATGTGTGAACGAAACCCTTCGGGGGTTTGCCAAGGCCCTCTCTAAATTTTATGTTCAATCTTCGAGCCTGGTAATCAGTGCAGTTCGAGTTTGAGCCGATCTCTCTGAACTGTCCGTCAACCATCCAAACCTCCGTATCGTACTTCTTAGCTGCAACGGTTCCTATGTCGCCAGTGCACACGTCTACAACGCGATAAGATAGGCCAAGTTTCTGATAGAGCTGCTCGCAGTTCCATTGGAGCTCTTCATGAAGTGCCCAAGATTGTTCGGGCAGGCAAAAGATGAACTGCTCAACCTTATTGAACTGATGAACCCTGAAGAGACCCTTCGTGTACTTGCCATGAGCGCCTATCTCCTTCCTGAAGTTTGTGCTTATACCCATAAGCTTCAGTGGAAGGTCATCCTTATTCAAGGTCTCATCCATATACATGGCAGCAAGGGGATGCTCACTAGTGGCGATCAGATACAAGTCCTCATCTTCGATCTTATACATCACTGTCTCAAAATCAGATAGCGCCGTCACTCCCTCGTACGGTTTCCTCCGAAGCATGAACGGCGGCTCAATCACGATGAAGCCGCGCCCCCTGAGAAAATCGATTGCATACCTCTGAATAGCTAAATCGAGCAGCGCCAATTCCTCCCTAAGATAGTAGAATCCCGTTCCTGCAACCTTGCTAGCTCTTTCCTCATCGATCAAACCTAAGTTCAAAGCGACCTCTAAGTGATTTTTCGGCGGAAAATCAAACATAGGAGGAGAACCCCACCGTCTTATCTCAACATTTTCAGTCTCATCTTTGCCGTAGACGACGGATTCATGAAGAAGGTTTGGTATCCTCATCAAAACAGCCATAGATCTTTCCCTATATTCATCAACCTCGACTTTTAGCCTTGCCACCTCTCCCTGAATCTGATCCGCCTTCCTTAACTCTTCAGTTATGTTCCTATCTTCCTTTTTCATCTGCGCGATTTTGAGGCTTATCTCATTTCTCTCTCTTCTCAGATCGTTTATCCGCGTCTGCGCGCGTCTCCATCTTTCGTCAAGTTCGATGAACTCGTCTAGTAGCCGCAGAACCTCAGGGTTGTTTCTTCTTCTGAGGTTTTCCCTTACAAGTTCCGGATTCGTTCTGATCAGTTTCACTTCGATCATGAGGATAGCCCCTAGACAGTCAATAGATAGAATCTCTGAAACTATTTAAATGATGTGAACGTGCGACCGCAGGTATATCGAACAACCCTTGACTGAAAGCGCATTACTAAACGATTGTTTGCCGCTAAAACTTTTAATACTTGTCTGCGGAATTTGTAGTTCGCAATGGTGTTACAACGTGTCTAGTAGCGGTCGAAGGGTAAAAGACAAATGGCGAGGCAAAAGGTGGTACACGATAGTCTCTCCAAAATACTTTGGCGGTGTTGAGTTGGGTTCTGTTCCGTCCGATGACCCTCAACAGCTTATTGGAAGAGTGATTGAATCGACACTATACGATGTGACCGAAGATTTTGCCCATCAATATCTGAAGATGCGCTTCCAAGTCGTCGATGTAGATGGGCGCAGAGCCCTAACGATGTTCAAGGAACACGAATACTCAAGAGACTATCTGAGAAGTCTCGTTAGGAGAAGAACTACCCGGATAGATGGAATCTTCAGCGTCACAACCAGAGACAACTTCAAGCTGCGGGCCTCCGCGTGCGCCTTTACACTGAGCAGAATTAAGACTTCTCAAGAGAAAGCAGTCCGCACGGTTATGAAGAGGATCATTGAAGAAAAAGCCAGTAGCCTTGCGTTTGGTCAGTTTGTACAGGAAGTAGTTCTGGGAAAGGTAGCATCTGACATTTACAATGAGGCGAAGAAAATAACAGCCCTTCGCCATGTAGGCGTAAGGAAATGTAAGGTGCTTTCTTACCCGCCTGAAGCGGTCAAGGAAACAGCTCAGCCTTCGGAGGTCTCAAAGCCTCAAAGGCCGGAAACTCCATCTCAAGCTCAAGAAACTCGGCTCGAAAGCGAGGAAAAGGAGGAATCTTGAGAAGCAACCACACGGTTTCGTTAAGAAAAAAGGTAGCTTCAGAAGCCGCACTTCTTCTCTATACTTGTCAGGAAAAGGAATTCAAGCAAGCGAAGCTTGAGGAAGCAGAGGCTTTAGGTATCCGAATGCTGCCAAGTAATCTGGAGGTTGCTTTGGAACTCGATCGGATAGCAGATGAATACGAAGGGCAACTAAGGGCGGAGCGGCTGACCCAAATGAGGAGAGAAGCCCTAGAGATAATGGCTTGTCTAAGGGACTTCAGCCCCAGATTGATTGGAAGCGTCTGGCGGGGGACTGCCCATAAGAACAGCGACATAGACATCGTAGTCTTTTCATCCAATCCAAGACTAGTGGTCGACCACCTCCATGAAGGTAGATTCAAAATTGCGGAGACTGAACACCTCTCAAAGACAAGTGACGGTGAAGTGGAAGAGTCTTTTCATATCTATCTTACTCTTTCATCAGGTGATCAGGCAGAGATAGTCGTCCGAGATCTCGAAAAGATAGATCGAGAACAGATGTGTGAGATCTACGGCGACACGATTAAGGGCTTGAATTTTTCTCAACTCGACGATGTAGTCAAAGAAGAACCCACACGACGTTTCTTGCGAAACAGAATCAAGGTTCAATCTTAACATCTCCCATTTCAGTCCAGTTCTGACCTGGATGGTCAGACGCTTGAACTCAACAGCATAAATGGCAATAAGCGGAATCGATGAAATGGTACCCCATCGGAGCGAAGGTTTAGACGCCTCGAACACAGGCATTCAAAGGATGTCTAGCCCATTATTTCTCGGTTTCACCAGCTTAACCGCGTTGGAAGAGATAAAAAATCGCTTAAATAACAGTCTCCTTATACAACAAGCTAAGGGAACAAGAGACGATGAGTGTGTCTGAAAATGGAGATCGATAAAGAGAAGTTTAGGAAGATGTTTCCTCACTTAGCTGAGGAGATCGAAACAGAAGAGAAAAGCATTACCGTCTCTGAGATCAGATCAGATAACGGGTCAAACGAAAAGGCTGTTCCCGAAAAATTTGAAGGTTATAAGCCGGATGTGATCGACTTCATACGTCGATGCGATGCGGAAGAACAAGCAGAAGAAATAATAGAATACCTTGAAAGAAGATGCGAGATCGCCAGTGAGTATGCCGCCCGGTTAAGAGAACAGCTTAGGAAGAAAGGTGTAAAAAGTTTCGGGTCTAGGAAAGAGGATGATTACTACCTGAAGCAGGCTGGATACTAGCCAGTCAGTATGTTACGTTTTTGCTTAGTATTCTACCGGGAATTGGAGATGTTCTTTCAATAAAGGTGTGAGATAAGCGGCCCTTCTTACCTTTTGTAAGAACGGATAACCTCGTACCCTACCCATTTTTGGAGCTCTAGACGGAGAGGTAGAAAGAAAATTGATGCTAGAGAGAGGACTATATTCTTAGCAAGACGAATACTTTTATAAACTAAGAAAAAATTAATATGGGAAAACACCGTGGCGGATGTGAGGAACTTGAGCAGGAAAGACCTCCACTTCGTATCTCCATTCTTCATCGTCCTGATCTTAGGTCTAGCATTTTTCGCCGAATCTGCCGTAGCAGAACCATCATCTTCGGATCCAGTAACAATCCGTGTGGACCGATTGGTCCAAGTCGAGACTGGCGGGGCAGTCGTCGTTAGCGACTCTGTCAGACTTTCCGCCAACAGGAACACAACCGTGGAACCTCTGCGTAACCTTGTGGTCGGATTGCCGTACGTATACCAGGGTAACCTTTTCTACTATTTTGCATATGAGGATATGGGCAGATTAGACGTAAAGGCGAACGTTAACCTAGACGGTTTCTACGGAATTGATGTGCAGTTTAGGGAACCATTAGATCTAGCCCAGACTGGTTCATATAATTTCACGGTTGTCTACGTTCTATCTGGGCTTGTTGTACTATCAGGTGAAAGGTTTAATGTAAGCTTCCCGCAATATCCAATATTGGAAAGAGAGGTAGATTTCTGCAACCTCACAGTTGTTTTGCCGCCTAGAACTCTCTACGTGAATAGTAGCCTGCAGTTTGACAATAGAACGATAGTTAAGCCTCAGTACTCCTATCAAATCTTAAATCGAACTGAGAGCAACGTACAGCCTTTTTCGAATCAAACTGCTCTGATTACTCTCGGTCACTCAGGCTTTCCGAAGGTATTCCTCCTGATCGAGGTAAACCGGTTAGAAAGGAACATAACTCTGGACCCTTGGGGGTCACTCCTGGTTTCTGACTTCTACGAAATCTTTAACGAGGGAGAAAGCGTCTCCAACATACCGCTATATCTACCAATGAACGCAAGTGAGGTTTCAGCTCACGATGTCTACGGTTCTGTCGGGGTAAGCGCGGAACCGGAGGAAGACAACTATAAACCTTTCTCGGTGAGCTTGAGGGAACCATTGAAAAAGGACGAGAAGATAAAACTGACTCTTGACTATAGGCTTCCATTCAAGATGTATGTCAGGCAAAGTGGCTTCGAGGATTATACTTTGGCTCTGGATTTTCTTAACCTGACACAATTCATAGTTGGAAGAGTCACAGTAGAAGCGAATCTGCCGGAGGGCGCTGTATCCCAAAGTAGACTCAACTCAGATTTGAATAACGTTACGAGATTCGACAACCTAAACTTCGATATAAGATACCGATACAACTTCCTTTGGGCATCTTTTCGCCCCGTCTCCTGGGTCGGGATCTTAGCTGCTGTCTTTTCTGCAATATTGTATCTAAGAGGAGCTGCAAAACCCGCTGTTGCTATCGCTCCGACTGTGCCAGATACCCTACGGAAATTTGTGGACGCTTATGAAGAAAAGACAAAGATCCTACTCGAGCTGAAGTCTATGGAGAGACAGGTTAGAACGGGAAAGCTGTCTAGGCGGCGGCAAAGATTGAGACGTACGTCCCTAGATAGTCGCCTTTCGGCATTGGCAAAGGAGCTAACCGACCTCCGATCAGAAATCGAGGCGGCTGGCGGCCGACATGCAGACGTGATGAGGCAGCTTGAGGTCGCAGAAGCGGATCTCGAGACGCTGGAACAAGATATTCAGAGGGTTGAGGCTCGACACCGTCGCAAGGAACTCTCTGCTGAGGCAAGTCGGAGACTCTTAGACGAGTATAACCGAAGAAGAGAAAGAGCAGAGAACGCGCTTTCGGGTATGATTCTGAGACTTAAGGAAGAGATCCAATAGGCTATAGGATCCGTGTCAGCCTCAGGTCTGGATATCCCCTTGATGTGTCAACCTCCATGACATGGTACACTGTATGGGGCCTGATACCATAAAAAACGACAGCTCCATCCATCTCTTCGAGTTTTAAGTGAACTGCGGCTCGGCTGGAGATATCTTCGATCTTTCCAAAGCTAGTAGGAGCCTTCAAGACGAGTAAACCATGGGTCCTTCTCGTTTTTTCGGAACCGTGGGTCAGCACATTTGCGACTCCGTCTTCGTTGTAGTAATTTGCTACGTCGTCTAAGGAGATGAAGCTGTATGTGGGCCCATTGGCGAGCCCTATTTCGCCTAGAATGGTTTCCATATCTTCTGAAGTCTTTTCGCCCTTAAGCTTTACGACAAACTTCCCCGTTTTGCAAGGTGACGGGATTGCCACTTCAAAGCACTTGACCAGTTGGTTCAATCTGTCTTCACCAATAATTGGCTTCAAATGCTCCTCGATCGTGTCCGCGTTGCAGAGTAAGGGATCAAAGACTGAGAACCTATTCGCATGCATTACAAAATTTAGGGCCGTGATGAAGATCAAGTTCAGTAACGCCGTATGGTCAATCCCGGCCCCAACTTCTACAAGGTTCGTTGATCCCCTTCTCCAGCCGCCTCGAAGAAGCCTGTCAAGGTCCTCGCTGCCAGAAGAGAAAAATGCCTCTGTGTCCGGTCTGGGCTTAAACTCTTTTCTTGGCTCTGGCATCTTGAAGGTGAACCTCGGGAAGACGTGAAATCCATCCTCTAAGGTGAAGAGGTGTCTTGGATATTCTATTTTTGTTCCTCTGAGCTTTGGAATTCGCATTTCCCTCATTGTGCGTCCGTCTTTGATCCTTTTAGTTAAGACAATAAGGCCGTCTGCCACAAATTCCTCAACGCCTACACCGATCTTCTTGGTGCCCGTCGGGATATCAGTTATAAGTATGGTTGTGCATCCTGCTTGCTTCACGAGTTTTCCGAGTACCTGAGCTAATATTCGAACATCAATCTTTTCTGCCAGTCCGGTCGTCATAGCTGTAAAGGAGTCAATGACCAGTCTCTTCGCTTTTTTGTCGTCTGTAGTTCCGATAATCATCTCTGTTACAGATTCAATCCCCTTTTCCTTCACGGCTACAAAGTCGAGAACATCGACACCCTGAAAATCATCCATGTCGCATTTGAAATGGTTCATCGTGTTCTCAATCAAGGCTTTTCTTCCTTCAGTAAAGGAAGCCAGAACGCCAAGTTCCCTACAGTCCATAGCACCATAGAGCAAGAACTTCATCCCGAAGACCGTCTTTCCAGCTCCAGGCCCTCCCACGAGAAGAATGAGGCTCCCTTCAGGAAAGCCTCCTTCAATCGCTGAGTCTAGATTCGGTATCCCGGTCCGGACTCTGTTCATCATCAACCAGCAGCATCTCTCAATGAGCCTATTGTAGATTTCTTGGTGTATCTATTCTTTGAGTCACCGCGAATGACGATTTCATGTGACAACCCTTGGAATTTCCTGCATTAGATAGAGCATCTTCCGATTTTGCGTATATGTAACTCAGTAACTTATGTTCAGAGTTACATCAAACTTAACTTTACTCAAAGTCCATATTGGCTCTACAGACTGCGATTCAGTATTTATCTGTTCAATTGGTGGGGGAGAGGGCGGGTTTTCGTTGTCCTCTGCTCTGGCATGGAAAAGATTATGCGAATACGCAGGGCTCTCGGAGTATGAAGCCAGAGTATACGTTTCCCTAGTTGAAGCTGGCGCAGCCAAAGCCAGAAAACTAAGCGCTATGTGCGGTGTCCCCAGAACAAAGGTTTACAGCGTCTTGAAAAAGCTCGCCGACATGGGTCTTATCGTAGAGATCCCTGAAGATCCTAGGAAATTCGCTCCTAAGCCCCCCAAAGACGCTTTTGAATCTTACTTAAGGTCTTATCAAAACAGGGCAAGAAATCTCCTCTTAGTTATCTCATCCCTTGAGAAAGTTTTCAAGGAAACCAAGGACGGAATCGTGCCTCAAAAAGCCGATTTGTGGATTATGCAGGGAAGACAGGAAATCCTCCAGAAAATGCAGGAAATGCTTTCTAAGGCTAAAAAGACAGTCAGGATCGTGACCAACGAGAACGGCTCAATACTATTGTTCAAGACCTTCGGTCGGCTGTTTGACGAACTAAAGGAACGTTCTATAAAAGTTCGGATAATGACCCCGTTAGGCTCCAACAATAAGCATGCTCTAAACGAGCTTAGATACACATGCGCAATAGAGCTTTTCGATATGTCGCTCCCAATGATCTTCCTCCATGTCGATAGAAACGAATATATTTTGGCAGACTTGAAGCCAGATGACTTCTCTCTTTCCTCGGGGCAGGACACAGCTGTTTTTTCCGACGACCAAAACCTGTGCGAGATGATATATTCCATCCTGTGCAGTAAAGCCAACAGAAACCAGGATTCCGTCCTTGAGAAGAAGAGGGATTTGACAATCGTCAAGTAGACAGACACAGACGAGGAACAAGCTCATCTACGCTTTGTTGGCTATTAAATGTTTTTATATCTGTAAAGCTACTTCGTTAGAATTCCGATAATGGGGTTGAACGGCTACGGTAGAGATCAAAGTTGATGTTGACAAGTGTGACGGATGCTCAACTTGCGTCGACATATGCCCCGTCGCAGTGTTTGAGGTTCGGGACGGCAAATCGGTTCCTGTAAATGTTGATGAATGCCTCGTCTGCAGAGCCTGTGAAGTGCAATGCCCAAACAACGCTATAGAGATCATTGAATAGACAATCCATATTTACAGGAACCAAAAAGAAGAATGGGTGCGCTTGACATCCTCTATTGTTTGTTCAGCGATCCTCTGAGTCTCCAGGTTGAGCAAGGGTCTCTTATCCCTGATCTTATACTTGAGACCGGCCATCTGAGCGACTGTAGAAACGGCAGCTTTCCTTAGGAAACTGAGCCTGTATCCGCCTTCCAGAACAGCTACAACCCTATCGTGGCAGAATCGATGGGCCAAGTCTAAGATCACTCCGAATGCTCTAGGGTAGATGAAGGCTGACAGCGAAAGTCCGGCAACAGTGTCTCCATGATATCCGTCAAAACCAGCCGAGACAAGGACGAATTGAGGCTTGTACTGCGACACGATCGGGATAACAATTTCTTTGATTGCTCTCCAATAGGCCGAGTCGCCAGTTTGTAATGGAAATGGTATGTTCACGGTGTACCCTAAACCCTTATCCTTGCCAACCTCGTCGATGAAACCCGTACCGGGGAAACCTCTCGGATCTTGATGGAGACTGATGTAAAGAACCCTATCGGTGTCGTAAAAGATTTCTTGCGTTCCATTTCCGTGATGCGCATCAATATCTAAAATCAAAATGCGTGCTAGGCCAAAGTGGCGTAGTAGATAAGCCCCTGCCAAAGCAACGTTGTTGAAGATGCAGAACCCCATTGCATAATAGGGACCCGCATGGTGGCCAGGCGGCCTCAAAAAGGCAAAAGCATTCTTACATTCTTCATTCATCACCTTGTCCACAGCCTTTAAAGCGCCTCCAACCGCTAGCCTCGCTACATCGAAACTATCACGAGAAACTTGTGTGTCTCCTAAATCGAGAACCCCGCCACCGGATTCGCAGACTTCTCTAACCATCTCGATGTAATCTGACCTGTGGACAAGCTCGAGATTCTCAATGCTCGCCTGTTCTGGCTCGATCATCAAGCAAGATTCTTCCTTGAGGATGCCACTCCTTTCCAGCTCTTCTATTATTGCTTTCAAACGTCGAGGCGATTCGGGGTGGCTGAACCCAGGGTTGTGATCTAGATAACGAGCCGAAGATACGATGATGGTTCTACTCATTCTTCCCCGTCATCCTTTGACCGGTTTCCCAAGAGACTTTCAATAGCCTTAAACCAAGAGGGAAGATTGAAGTTTATAAGATTGATGTTCCCAAGAGATCACTCTCGGTTCTTCTCTAATTCACCATCCTCTTACCCCTTGTCGTAAGAAGGTCGATGTCCAACGTAAGTATGACTATCGCTGAGAGGAACGCCATGTGGGGACCCATGCTGCTAAGTATGAGCCTGAAGAATGGCGACCCAACGAAACCCCGCAAGTCCATGAACGTTCTATACATTCCGATGCCGCCTCCTTTGAACCCTGCAGGGATACCCTCACATAATGAGACAATCAGAGAAGTGAATACGATGCCCCTCCGAACCCTTCTAAGAATCCGACAAGCGCTAGCAATCCAAAAGAAGCAAGGAGACTATCCAAGTAAAAAGAGACGCCTTCAACCGCGAGGCCTAGTATGATCATCGGTTTTCTTTCGCGCTTGTCTGAGAAGTGACTGGAAGACACGGTTGCGATGATGAGTCCTGCTGTTCTGAGGCTCATGATAACGCCTATGAGCTCGACGTTCATCGCCAGTTGATGGTTGAGATAAGGCGGAAGGATAGTGCTCTTCACCTCTTGCATGATAAACATCCTAGAAAAGGAGTTTATGTAGATCACGGCCGGGCTCCATCTTCCCAAGCTGGATATGACCTCCTTCACCGAAAAGTCTGTTTCACTACTAGTCGTGCTCCTCCTCTGTCGTAGACCCTTCAAAAAAAGGCGAAAGGGAACGAACACAGTATTGGCACAAATGCCAATGAAAAGACCTCTCTGTAGCCAATGATGCCCGCCACAAATTCGCCGATCGGCGCTCCCCATAAGGCTACCTATAGGCTCCATCCGCTGAAAAGTGCCTAAGGCACGCGCCCGCATATTGGACTCAAAGAGGTCTAGGATAAAAGCTGTATTGTTCGTTAAAGAAGCGTTGTTCCCAAACCCCAGAGAGCTCTGCCGACGATAAGGATTATATGGAGCTGGCCAACGAACATATAAGGGCCCTCCGGCGGCAAGTCCCAATCCGACCAAAAGCTTACGCCTTCCAAGCCGGTCAGAGAGTGCCTGGATGGGAACTCCATCAGTACTCCGGAGAAAAACTAGGTTGTCACCACGAGTCGAGCAAGGACTACTGAGCGGTCCAGATGATTGGCAAAGATGAGGAGGAAGGCATCGGAAAGGCTCGTCCCCATAACTTGTACTAAACCTACTAAGATCAGCTCGAAGTATACCGTCGGATACGGCTTAAGTCCCGCGACCTTTTTCATCCGCGGCCATGAATCGGCAAGAAGAACGCGTATCTGAGAATCCTTCTTACCTCGCTATCTACGTAGCCTTCAATGTGGCGAGCTATGTCTATAGCCGTTAGGACACCGTACAGGATCCCCTTCCTAACAACCGCTAGCCTCCTAATTCTATGTTTTTCCATCATCTTTGCCGCTTCTATTAGATCAGCGTCCGGATCGATCGTTATCAAAGGCGTTGACATTATCTCCGAAACCTTCACGGTCTTGGGATCTAGCCCCTCTCCGGCAACCTTCCAGGTGACATCCCTTTCAGTCACTATGCCGACGGGTGCACCTCGCCTCAAAATGATGGCGCATCCCTCACCTTTCTCACGCATACTGATGGAAGCTTCGGTAACGGATATACCCTCGTCAATGGTAACCATTTCCTTTTTCATGGCGTCGACTACGTTCAAGTGAGTTCACCTCATACTTATCTATGTCTAGAAGGATTCTATCTCCTTAAATTTCTTCGCTATCAAAACCGCTTTCCTCCACAACTTCAATCTTGGTCCGTTGCTGTTCTGGAAGATTCTGCCCTTTTCCAGGGGGATTGCTTGGTGGTGAGTGATTTTTCTCCTAGTCGCTCGACGGCTTCGGGGGCTCCGCGAGACCGTAGATCTCTCTTCCTTTCCGGAAGGATTCATTGATGAAGTCTTTGAGGCCTAAACCTTCTTCTTTCGCGAGTTTCCGTAGGACTCTATCGATTCCTGTTGTATACTGAATGGCCCCTTTTCTCATATTGTAGACGGCTGGGGGCAACCCTATTCTCTTAGCCACTTCCCTCAATACCCTCTTTCTAAGCTGATCTCTTGTAGATGCAATTTTCAAGTGAACAGGCAGACCCAACGAGAAACGTATCATGTCGAAATCAGCAAACGGGAGACGGAGCTCAACAGTGTGAAACGCGCAGACTTTATTGTCCCGCTCAAAATTCATCATGTAGGATGAGACTACATCGCGGTATACAGCGTCTTCTAAACCTCTAGCACCTTGCGATGCATATTCGCTCAGGTATTTATAGTAGCCCCCGAAGAGCTCATCACTTCCCTGGCCGGCCAAGAGAACGCTTAACCCGATCCTATTAGCGACCTCTGCAATCCAGTAGAACGGTATGGCTACGGAAACTTTTAGAGCATCAGGCTCCTCGATCAGCCATAAAACCCTGAGTAGGACCTCTTCCACATCTTCACTGGTAAACATTTTAGCATGGAGTGGAAGATCGAGGAATTCGGCTGACGTCTCTGCATCGTGGATTTCAGGTCGTCCCTCCATTCCAACGTATAGTAGCTCGACCTTCAATTCACACCTTTTAGCTATAGATGCGACAACGCTGCTATCTAAGCCTCCTGAGAAGGCCATTGCAACCTTTTTTGAATCTCTGACCCTTTCGCTTAAGGATTCCATGAGAAGAGATTGAAGACGCTTTGCTGCATTCTCCATCGAGATAGGCTCGGCCTCTGGCTTGATTATAGTCCTGACAGGCTTGATGATCACACCGTCTTTACTAGTTATCGCTAGGTTACCTGGAGGAAAAGATCTAGTGTTCTGTATGCCAAGGCACCACAAGGCCTTACGTTCAGATGCGAAAGCAAAGGTTTCATCATCTTCACCGTAGTATAGGGGGGTCAAACCAACGGGATCTCGACCCAAGATGATTCGGCGGGTTGTTAAAAGAGCAAGGGCGTAAGACCCGTCTAACAGCCTTGTCACTTTTCCAGCCTTCATCTCAGGGCTCTTCTCATCAATTTCAATCACCTGTTGAGTCTCATTCACGGCCGTAAGTGGGAAGAATCGGCCTTCAAGTATAAATTTGGCATACTTGTCTTGAACGGGTTGCGGAACATCCTTTGGAAGGATGCGGGAGAGGTTATGTCCGATCGCTGCGTTTGCTTCGACATCTAGGCTTCTGAGTTGCTGGATTGTTCTCGTTATTTCCAGACAATCTGCTGTAGCGATCCCATGCATGTCGCTCCCTCGGTGTTGAAGCGCGGCAAGCATCGTAACAACTTTTGGAACGACGTTTTTCTTGTTTTTGCTGAAGGCTGCGACAAGGGCGCCCAATTCCCCACCTCCGAGGAGTTGAAGCCGTGTGAAGCATTACATAATGATTGGTAAAAGGTTATTTCTCCGTTGACGTTCTATTAATTATCCTCGGAGAGATGAAAGTTGCCCGTCTTACCTATCGATAGCGGCCGGTACGGAACGGCTGAGATGCGTGCTGTTTTCGAAGAGGAAAACAGGATTCAAAGGATGTTGGATGTGGAGGCAGCCCTCGCTTGGGCTCACGGTGAAGTAGCGGACATCCCTCGGGTGGACGCCGAGAGAATCATAGAGATGGCCTCAACAAAGTATGTGAAAGTCAGTAGGATAAAGGAGATTGAA
>CAZQDW010000015.1:2971-13710 GCA_964592315.1 uncultured Candidatus Bathyarchaeia archaeon | reverse complement strand
TTCATGAACTATTTGTTTGTTGTGGGTTGTGTGTGTTTTTGTGCGTGGGTTTTTTAGAGAGAGAGAAAAAGATTAGGATTTAATCCCAAACCCAAACAGATCTTCCGTCTTCACTCAACGTATGTGTTTCTTAAAGATACTGTCTATACCAGCTGATTGCTTCACCCGCTGCCTTCGATATCCATGGCTCTCTGTACATCTCAAAATGCTTGATGGGGAGCACTGATATAGCTTTTGGCTCCCCTGCCTTTTCATAGATTGCCTTGACTAAATCAAGAGGAAAGAAACTGTCCTTTTCAGCAGGGATAAACAATAGTGCCGTCGGCGACATCATATGGATCATACTGACTGGATCAAACTCCCGCATTTTCTCCAACGACTCTAAGGTGACCTGGTTGCGCCAGTTCGGCGGCTTGTCAGACATGTAGGCCTCATATGCTTCTCTTCCAGGTAGGACACACGACTCTCCCTCCGCAGCCACGACTTTCATATAGTTGATCACACCGGTCTTGTAGCGCTGAATACGGTCTCGTAGCAGAATCTTACTCATATTATCATAATTTTCAGGGTTCCTAGCGCGTCGTTGTTCTGGGTTTGGGGCATACGGGACTTGGGAGACCACTGCCTTGATGCGTCTGTCATAGGTGCCCACATAGAGCACTAAACCCCCTCCATACGATGTTCCCCAGATGCCGATCCGCTGAGAATCCACTTCCGGCTGGTCAGAAACCCATGTGATGGCGTTGCGGATATCCTCCACCAATTCAAGGGGGAAATTCTGACTGCGCGGCTCACCCTCGCTGTCTCCGAAGTATCGATAGTCAAAAACCAGCGTAGCAAAGCCAGCCTTAACAAATTGAGTGGCGAAATCGGGTAAAATCTGCTCTTTCACACCTGTAAACCCGTTAGCCATGACGATCGTTGGCGCCTTCACACCCGCCTTTAGGTCATCTGGCACATAAAGCCAGCCACTGCAACGCAGTCCTTTACTCATAAAAGTGATGTCTTTACGCATCTTCAAACACATCACTAATATGTGTAGGTAATAGGTCGAAAATATGAGTTCTTAAGATTTTGGGTTTGGGGATGAAATTTAGTTCTCTATTCTGGTCATTTCGATATGGTGATTGGGTTGGGTATGAGAAGTGCCAAAGAGAAGCCGATGACCAAGAAGGAGAGAGAGAAAGTCAAAAGTTTATTACGTCTTCGTAAATCTGAGAACAACACAGGTGCGAGAATGAGATCTGTAATCCCATGGATTCAGCCTTTTCTATTGCCTCCTCGGCTGGAAAGGCCATCGCGTTTACTCCGGCTTCAACTGCAAGCGAATCCATTATGGCTCTGTGTCTTCCCTTAGGCCTGGCACATCCTAGAACTAGAGGAACTTTCGGTACCATGAATCTAGCTTGGGCTAAGACTTCGATGACGGCCTCCGGGGAAGGCGGATTCACGGATTCCATTAATGTGCCCTTCACTGGGAAAAAGACGATCAGTATCAAGGCAGAGGGAGAAAACTTCGAGATCATCTCTAACGCTTTCAGCTCGCCCACTATGTTTCCATAGTGGATTCCCACTAGCACGTGCGGTATAAATGGAATCTTCGACTTGGCCAACCCCTGCAAAGTCTTCTCGTAGTCTTGCGTTGAAGCGTTTAAGTGGTAGATCTCTCTTATCGTCTCGTCCGAGCCGATTACATCTAGCAGAACCGCGTCGACGCCGGCTTCCTTCAATCTTTCAGCTACCTCAAGATCGATAAGTCCAGTATGTACCACGATTTTCAATCCTGACCTGCTCTTAATTTCAGCCAAGGCATCTACGAATCTACCGATCGGGACGGAGCCGTCCGCTAGACACCCCCCACTTACTAGGCAGCCGACTCCCCCCCTCCCTGGATTCCAACACTGCTCGAGCTTGGTCGGCCTTGGTGTCTGAGCCGGGATCATCGTTCTCAGAATTCTACCTCCACAATGTGTACAGTTCAAAGCACAGTATGACCCAGTCAATGAGACCGATGGAAAAAGCATCGGAGAAGACTGGAAATACTGGTTCTTGTAATAGGAGAAGCTTGGAACATAGAATCGTATCCTCTTCCCAAAATTTCTCCAACTGAGCTCACGAGCTTCAATGATTCTTTCTTGCGTTTCTTTCGTCGTTGGATTCATTGACTTATCATGGGCTCCTAGAGCTCTTACTCTTCCGTCTTTTCATTGGATATTGTGGAAACCTCTCTAATGTAATATTTTAACTCATGTGTCGAACCGTAACGAAGCAGAAATCTCGCAAGATTTGCGTCAACAGAAAGGTTTAATCGTAAACTGATTTTCAGGTTTTGTTTAGTAGTGTAAAAGATATAGTTGGCTGTTTCCATAAGATGTGCTTGAAATCCGATGAATAAGTATCTTGTGCCGAGAGACTTCTACAATCTGATTGCAGACCTCTATGATAAGAGGTACGAGGAGTCTGTGAATCCATCGAGAACAAAGAAGCAGGTGGATTTCATTGAGGAACATCTTGCTCCTCGCTCTAGTGTTCTAGATGTGGCTTGCGGAAATGGTAGACATTCCGTCGAGTTGTCGAAAAGGAATTTTAATGTGACCGGTTTAGACACTGCAAAAGGTATGATTCTTGCGGCTCAGAAAAAGGCATCCGCTCTTAGGATTCCTTTCGTCGTCGGAGATATGGTCAACTTGCCCTTCAGGAGCCTAACTTTTGATGCTGCTATCTGTATGTGGAATTCTCTTCAAGATATCTTAGGGGCTGTAAAACGAAAGACTGCGGTCCAAGAGATGTGTAGAGTTTTGAAACAGGCAGGCACTGTCATAATAGACCTTCCGAACCCTTACTGGGCAGAAAAATCGAGAAAACAGCTTGAAGAGAAGTTCAGATGGCCTCGAGGCGAGGACGGAGACTACTGCTTTGAGGAAAGAGTTGGAAATGGAAAATTCAGAGTTTTCCTCCATTATTTTACCCATCGAGAGGTCGAAGATGCCTTGGACGAAGCGGATCTCAGATTGATTGAGCGATATGGAGATTACTCTGTTGGTCCAAAATTCCTCCCCAGTGAAAGTGAGAAATGTATTATAGTCGCTGAGCAGGGTTGAGATAATAATGGTTGTTATAGACGCCCATAATCACCTTGACAATGATCGGAAAAGGGAAACATTCCAGACAGCCGATATCCTGTTGAAACGCCTAGACATGTTTGGGATCGATATGAGTGTTATCATGCCTAACCCTTTGGATACTATAACAAGGATTGAAGAGCCTAACAACTTGATTCTTGAAGCCATACGAAAGTACCCTGACGGATTCATCGGTTTCTGCTGTGTAAACCCCCTCTTCAAGGATAAGGCTGCCAAAGAGATAGAACGCTTTCTTAACTTGGGTTTTAAAGGTATGGGAGAAATTACGCCGGATGCCTATCAGATTTCAGCAGATGAGAAGAACCTCATTTCGCTGATAAGGGACGTAGAAAATTTTGATATACCAATCCTATTTCATGTGGGCGATACCCGATATTGCAGACCAAAAGTGCTAGAGAGGGTTATCTCTAATTTCCCTGAAAACGTGATGATAATGGGACACATGGGAGCTTGGAAGCATCTGTTAAATGACGTCATATCAATCACAAAAAGATACAAGAGAATCTTTTTGGACACGGCGCATGTAGAATCCTCGGACATGATAAGGAAAGCACTAGATGAGGTGGGCCCTGAGAAGATAATCTTTGGTTCAGATTCATTTAGCGATGAAGAAATGCGAATGGAACTTAACAAGATCGAAGTTCTCAACCTAAGCCACAAAGAGAAAAAACTGGTTATGGGCGAAAACTTAGCAAGACTGCTGAAATTGAGATATTAAAGAAGTATTCAGAGTAATAGTTCAAATGCATTATCTAATGGTTAGTGAAACTTCGCTAGCTAGGTCTCTTAAAGAAATAATGCTGTGTTCAACTTTAATTATTTATCTAAGGTTAGTTCTCGTAAGAACTAGGGGATGCAGATCGGTAGAGAGGGATGTCTAAAGAAAAATTGCCGCGGAAAGTCAGAGTCTCGTTGGGTTCTGCTGCAGTTCTCGGCTTGGCTCGTTGCATAGTTGACGCTGAACCGACTACAATATATCTGCTCACTTATTCTCGGAATAAGTGCCTGGCTAACTGCGCATTCTGCCCCCAAGCAAGAACGAGCAAGAGCCGAGCCGATATGCTCTCGAGGGTTACATGGCCCGCTTTCCCGACAGATGAGGTTATCGCCGGGGTAACAAAAGCCTTCCGAGAAAATAGAATAAGAAGAGTCTGTATACAGGCCCTGAACTATCCCACCGTGATGGAAGATATTCTATCATTGGTCAAAAATATGCGGTCTCTTTCAGACATCCCGATTTCTGTCTCCTGTCAACCTCTCGGCAAGGAGGAAATGCTCAAACTTGCCAAGATTGGAGTTAACCGCGTCAGCATCGCTCTTGACGCTCCAACAAAAGAGATCTTCGAGAAGGTTAAGGGATCACCAGCTGAGGGCCCGTACACTTGGGAGACGCATCTTCAAACTTTGGATGACGCCGTAGAAATATTTGGGAAGAGCTCGGTTTCGACGCATCTGATAGTTGGGCTAGGCGAGTCCGAAGAAGACCTTGTTCGTATGATCCAAAGGTGCGCTGACAATGGAATCTATCCTAGCCTTTTCGCTTTCACTCCAGTACCCGGAACACTGATGGAAGACTGCCCGAGACCATCAGTGAGCGTCTACAGGAGGATCCAGCTTGCCCAATATCTGATAACTCATTCCATCGCGAAGTACGACGACATGACATTCAGAGAAGGGCAACTAATGAGCTTTGGAATCCTGCGAAAAGATCTGAAAAAGACAATTGACACGGGTGAACCATTTAGGACCTCAGGTTGTCCAGGCTGTAATAGACCGTACTATAATGAGAGGCCTGGCGGGTTAATCTACAACTATCCTAGGAAGCCCCGCCGCGAAGAAATTGATGAGATCAAAAAACAACTCGGTATGACAAGCTAAATCGTTTGTCTCCGCTTCTGTTCTTCCTTTTCCAACTCTAGCAAGTTGTATCATTGTGATATCATTATACAGATGTGTTGAGTCCTATCTCAAAAATTGAGAAAATAATTTATACATATAATATAGCGAATAATGGGATTGAGGATGCTTTAGATTGAAGGTCTTTATCGATACAGCGGATATAGATGAGATTAAGAAGGCGTGTTCTTGGGGGATTATAGACGGAGCCACGACGAATCCGTCTCTAATAAAAACCGCGGTTGACAAGAGGGCGGGAAAAATCACGATGGAGCAGTACATTAAGGAGATTCTTGAGGTTGTTCCAGGACCAGTCAGCTTAGAGGTAATCGCTCTGAAGGCTGAGGAGATGGTGGATCAAGCGAAGCTACTGCACCGAAAGTTCAGCCCTTATGGAGAAGTTGTCATCAAGATTCCTATAAACCCTAGTTTGAGAATGGACGGTTCTGATTTTGACGGCTTAAGAGCCATAAGACAGCTCTGTCAAGAAGGGATACCTACTAACGCAACGTTAATCATGACTCCCGAGCAAGCGCTCTTAGCGGCGAAAGCTGGAGCTACCTATGCTAGTCCATTTGCAGGCAGGATAGATGACTACATCCGTACGAACCTTGGCATGAGGATAGGCCTAGACTTCCGGAAAGAAGACTACTTTGACTATGAATTGCTGAAAGGAATAGGGGAGAGAAAGATTGACGAAAACGTGAAGAAGCACGGTTCAGTCTCGGAGTTGTACCTGGACAAAGAAGTGAGAAAGATCGTCATGCTGGGTCAAGACAACGGCGTCTACAGTGGAGTAGACCTAGTCGGGAAGATCTTGAAAATCTACCGAAACTACGGCTACAACACCCAGGTGATCGCCGCCAGTATAAGAAACGCTAGGCAAGCCAGAGAGGTCGCCGAGCTAGGAGTTGACATCGCAACCCTACCGTTCGCTGTGATAGAAGAGATGGTACGACACTACAAGACCTTTGAAGGAATAAGGAATTTCACAGCCGACGTTGTACCAGCTTATGAAGAACTCTTCAGAGAGAAATAATACTTGCATTGGCTTCAGACACGCCATACTAAACCTTTGATGCAAACGAGGAAGCAATCAACTGAGCATTCTCGATGAAGACTAGCCTATGACTTTGGAGCCTGTGCCCCTGTGCGCGAGAACCACGTGACCCAAAGATATTCACAACTTCAACATATCTCTTCTACGACATGTGCACAAAAGGTTAAGTGATACATAGGCTTCTTTATGTTTCAAAAAGGGTGTTCAAAATGTTTGATGAGAAATCGATCAGCTTCATGAAGCGTTTAATGGAGTCTTTCGGCCCATCTGGATTTGAAAGAGAATCGGCAAAGATCATAAAAGAGTATACAAAAGGTTATGCGGATGAGATTCTGACGGATAAGCTCGGTTCAGTCATCTTCACCGCCAAAGGCACATCTGAACGACCACATATTCTTCTAGCCGGACACATAGATGAGATCGGTTTTGTAGTGTCGGGAATTGATGAGACAGGCTTTTTGACCTTTAACACACTGGGCGGATGGTGGGATCAGGTTCTTCTTTCCCAACGGGTTGTTGTTAGGACAAAAAAGGGAGATGTCCACGGAGTCATCGCGGCGAAACCTCCTCATCTTCTAACTGAGGAGGAGAGAAAGAAGGTTCTTGAAAGAAAGGATATGTACATCGACATAGGTGCCACATCAAAGAAAGAGGCCGAAGAAGCCGGCATAAAGATAGGCGACCCAGTAGTTCCCTGGTCTCCCTTCTCATTGATTCGCGATGAGAAAGTTGCCATGAGCAAAGCATTCGACGACCGGATAGGAGCCTTCATCATATCGGAAACTATTAGGCGGATCAAGGAAAAGGTCATAACACATCCAAACACAGTTTTCGGCGCTGCAACCGTTCAAGAGGAGGTTGGGCTGAGAGGCGCTCAGACAGCCTCTCATCTGGTAGACCCGGATGTGGGACTTGTATTGGAAGTTGACATTGCCGGTGACGTACCAGGCATAAAACCGTTTGAAGCGCCGACAAAGATGGGGCAAGGTCCAACCTTGGTGACTTATGAGAGTAGTATGATACCGAATCAACCTTTGAAGGAGTTTGTCATAGCGACCGCTGAGGAGGTCGGCATACCGCTTCAGCTCTCCCAGATTGCGAGGGGAGGAACCGATGCGGGTAGAATTCACCTTAACAGAGCTGGTTGTCCAAGCGTCGTCATCAGTGTCCCAACCCGACACATTCACAGCCATGTTGGACTCCTTAGCCTAGATGATGTTGAGAACGCCGTCAAACTTGTAATTGAGTTAATTAAGAGACTGGATAAGAAGACTGTTGAAAGTTTCACGTCTATCTAATCAAGTGATGCTCATCTGTTGTATCTGGCTCTCAGCAAAGAACAGCCTCGTCTCCCCTCTCGTTTGCACATCTAATTCTCTGACCTTAACCACGATCGGAAAGTCTTTTACAACGGATCCTAAAACCAGACAGTGGCGCGGGGGGAGATCCCGCACTATAGATACGGCTGTTTCAACATCAACTTTAGCCGCTCTTGAGACGATCTCCAAGTCGTGTTCATTAATGAAATTGAACAAGAAGACGTTATCAGCTTGACGGTAAATGTTCTCCTGTATCGTATTCGGCTGGTTAGTTATGAAGGTTGTGAAAACGCCTAGATGCCGCATCCTTGTGACGATATCGTCCCAGTAGGTTTCCCTCAGATAAAGATGTGCCTCTTCGGCGAGGAAAAAAACGGGCTTAATCTTCTCTTGAGATAGGAGCTCCTGCAACTTGCCCAGAACATACTCGACTACTATCTGACGTTCGGTAGAAGATGCATCGCTTAGGTCAATAATAATCGCTCCGCCGTTTTCTGTTTTTCGGAATATTTCCTCCAATAACACAGCTTCGGCGGCATTGTCTGTGAAGAAATCTGAATACAGCAGAGCGTAATAACGAGAAAACAGGGCGTCCTTCACATTTTGGTTGCAGTTCCAACCCCTTATCGCTTCTCCCAGCTCATGCAACGAGAGATGTCCCATCTCGTGGAGAGACTTCCATATACGCCGAAACTCACGAGACGAAGTCCCAGGAAGGTTCAATGCGTAGGTCAAGATCTTCAGCATAACTGAAAGGCTCACCTGAGTCAAGGCTACCTTAAAACTATCGCCTGGAGCAAGAACATGAATTCTGTCGCAATATTGATTCTCTACTCCGTCCGAAGTCAAACCCAGACGGGTATACTCGCCATTCAAGTCTAGAACTATGACGGTTGCTCTGTGGTCAATGAGGCCCAAGACAAGTACCTTCGAAAGATGGGATTTGCCTGTGCCCTTCTTCCCGGTAATTATGTTAAGTTTCCCGTCAAGGGCATACGCATCTATCACAAAACTCGTTGACTCATCAATCTCGCCCAAATATATCGGAAGAACCCCATTGATTCCAGCAAGGTCTATCAAAGATTGTATCGACAGCTTTCTGATCTTTGACTGTGCTCTTGACGGAA
Organism: uncultured Candidatus Bathyarchaeia archaeon; assembly: GCA_964592315.1. Lineage (GTDB taxonomy): Archaea > Thermoproteota > Bathyarchaeia > Bathyarchaeales > WAQA01 > CAZQDW01. Next base: position 5,165 of record CAZQDW010000015.1, on the reverse strand, counting down.
GCCATGAATTGTTAAAGACCAACTTTCCGTTGTCGATAGTGCCGTGAATCTTGCAAATAAGGAGACGTGCGTCCTGAATGAATAATATGTGGGATGTCACTTCCAATGGATCGATATCCTCTCCGTAGACTGATTCATCCTCAAATGAGTCACGCAGTAACTCCTCCATGATGCCTGGCACATTCGCAAACTGAATGTCAATCACTTGAACAATCATGCTCTTGCTGGAGTTTCTGTCTTCAATGATAAGGTAACAACCCTTGTGGGCATCCTCACCAGGAAAGCTGAGTATCTGAACTGTGTTACCGGCTTTTTTATATAGCTTCATGGCTCAATCATCAAATCCTGTTCCGAAAGGCCCGAAAAGCATCTTTCTGACATTTCTGTGGGCAAGCGCTTTCAGCCCGAACTTGCTAGCGATGTATTGTTGAATACCTATCACCTCGTTGGCCGTGAACGTGGAATAGATATGAGCCAACCTGAGGGTTTCGGGATAGCTCTGAAAGACTAAGTCGTTTCCAATAAGTCTCTGAACAGCGTCCATTCTTTGTTCAATAGGAATCGTTCTGTCGATATCTAATCGAAAGGAGTAGCCGTTATTCGCGAGTTTGGCTATATAAACGGTCCCGAGAAGATGCAAGGACGGAGAGAAAGGTGTTTCCTGAACTTCGAAAAGCCAGGGTGGAGGATACTTCGAGACCGACGCTTCTATTCTACGTCCCAGGAATCCGATCTTACTCACTTTAGAGAACGCCAGCACAGAGTTAGATTGCTGACTTGCTATCTTTAGGAGCTGCGAAATAACATCCAAGGGATTGCTGTTCGTCCCGGCGGTCAGCGAGCCATCCCAAAGTATTATGCTACCGTTCGAAGAATGGCAAATGTTCATCTGGATCCACTTCTCCATGAGATTGCAGAGTCTAGTCGGCATATCAATGAGGCTGGAATGATCTGAGACTGGAAAATGGTACTGTCTGAGCAGATTGATGGCCTCACTTTTGTTTCCTTCGTTTATGTGGAATGGGAACGGTCCTAGTCTGAAGTATCTATATTGCCTTCTTCTGCTCCATACTACAGCACCTCTTATAGCACAGAGAATCCCGGTTTCGGTCTCTCCGATCTTTATACTTGAAACATCGATGGCTATTATCGGCGTATCGTCACTTACTGGTTTGAGAGGAGTTAGTTGGGTTGTGAACGCCCCACCGCTTAGAGGCATCGTGCTTTCTTGAGATTGTTTGCTCGCCGTAATGTCTGGAAAGTCCAATTCATAGGGCTGGAAGAATTCCCCCTTAAGGTCCTTCATGGAACGTATGCTTAGCTCTATGATTCTTTCCGGAAGTTGTAAGTCGCCTTTTGGTTGAGGAAAATTATATCTTGGTGTTGCTGCATAATGTAACTGTTCAATCACCAATATTCACCAATATCCATTTAATTGCGATGTTGGTATATAAATGTTGCGCATGCGCAACTTGCACAATTCAATAAACAAGACCCGGGACATCAACATAACATTTCGTGACAAATGTGAGGCTCATGTCTGAGAAAGAGAAACAGGAGAAGCCCCCGGTTCACATGAAGATGAAAGTCGGAAGCATAGAGGTCGAGATTGAATGCCGCGAGGACCAAGTTAAAGAGATAGTTGAAAAGGTGCTCTCCACAATAACTGAGTATGCAAGTAAACCAGTGACTCTTGCAGAGACCCCTTCGTCAACGGTGAGGGCTGAGACTTGCAGGGGGGTCATAGAGAAGCTCTGGAGGGAAGGCTGGTTCGCTGAGCCTAGGTCGTTAAATGATGCCCATAAAGAGATGACAAGAGTTGGCTATCATTATGACCGTACAGCCGTTGCGCATGTCCTCCTCGACTTGGTTAGAGATGGCTTGCTAACCAGAGAGGGAAAGCCCAAGAGGTATTTTTACACGCAGAAAAGACCGCCGAATGTCAGTTAGCGCTTTCCAAGAATTTCGATTATCTTTGTAAAGGGTTTCACAATTGATAGATAATCGGATAAGACAGGCGAGGCGAGAATGAGAAAACCTTCTAAAGCGAGAAGGAACAAGAAAGGACTCGGATTCAAAAGAAAAATCACAACAAAGCGAATTGAAAGAATACTTCATGGACGAGCGACATGTTTGTTTAGGTATTCCCGATGTTTCCTGAATGAACCTCTCAGACTCTTACTGATGCTGTTTT
>CAZQDW010000015.1:0-2871 GCA_964592315.1 uncultured Candidatus Bathyarchaeia archaeon | reverse complement strand
AGGTATTCCCGATGTTTCCTGAATGAACCTCTCAGACTCTTACTGATGCTGTTTTGAATCCTCTGAAGCTCACGATATATCTCTACGTGAGACGGTTTGGGCGAAGACAAGGTGTCCTCGTCCACTTTAACGTAACGATCTGTGATATTTTGAATAGTGGTTTTCTCTCCGATATGGTTTAGGTAAGACCACATAGCCTGCAGAGCTGCTCCGTATGCCGCGCCCTCATCGATCTCCAAACACATAACATCGGCATTAAAGATGTCAGCTGATATCTGTCGCCAGGCTCTGTTTTTGGATCCGCCCCCAGTCAACCTGATCTCTTTGGGTTTGATTCCGAGCTCTCTCATTCTGTTCAGTCCGTAGTTCATTCCAAGCGTAACACCTTCCATAGCCGCCCTCGCCAAGTGAAATCTGTTGAAAGTCCTGCTGTTTAGTCCGTAGTATACGCCTGTTCCGTCCGGAATATTTGGGGTTCTCTCACCCTCAAAATATGGGATAAGTATCAGCCCGTCTGAACCCGCAGGAGCCTCTTGTACGCCTTCCGTAAATTCGTCATAGGACATGTCAAAGAGATGTCTAACAAATTCTGTCGCAACAGTTAGGTTCATAGTGCATAGGAGAGGAAGCCAAGCGTTCGTAGAGTCGCAGAAAGCGGCTATCTCGCCATGGGGATCTACAACTGGAACATCTGAGTAGGCATAGATAGTACCGGAAGTTCCGAGACTGGCTGTCACGATTCCTTTCCTAGTGTTTCCCGTTCCGATAGCGCCCATCATGTTGTCTCCTCCTCCAGCGCTGACGAGTGCATCATCTCGCAATCCGAATTCTTCAGCTATCTCTTCTCCAATCGTACCTACGGGTTTGTCAGAGCCTTGGATTGAAGGCAATTTGTCCTCAAGTTCACTATCGATGGCTTGCACAATCTCTCTTGACCATGTTCGGGTCCTGACATCCACCAGCGCTGTTCCCGATGCATCACCGTACTCCATCACTTTCGCGCCGGTCAGATAGAGATTCAGATAGTCATGTGGAAGAAGAACAGTCCTTAGTTTGCCATAGTTTTCGGGTTCATTTCTCTTCAGCCAAAGTATCTTTGAAGCCGTATAACCCGGCAAAATCGCGTTCCCGGCAAGGTCTATTACGGCCTTCCAACCGCCAAGTTTTCTTGTGAGGTAATTGCATTCCAGAATTGTGCTGGTGTCATTCCAGAGCTTCACTGGTCTGATGACGCTACCTTTCTCGTCGAGCGGGACAAAACCATGCTGCTGTGCAGAGACTCCCATGGCCTTTACGTCTTTCGGGTTGATCTTTGCTTGATCCAAGGCATCTATGACGGTCTTGTGCAAGGCTTCAATCCAGACCGCTGGGTCCTGCTCCTTATGTCCAGGAGCAAGCCCTTCTATTAGACCGTACGCTTCGGTTGCTTTTCCAAGAACGGAGCCGGTTTCACCGTCTACAACTATAGTCTTTGTGCTTTGTGTCCCATTATCAATTCCAAGAAAGTAACTTTTCTTCATAGATCTTCTCATGATTATAATTCGCTGAGTGCATAAAAATGTTTTATACTGCCTTTACGAGCTTACTGAAGCCTAGGTACACGATAGTTACGGGTTCTCTAATGCTTCATTCCGTCTCCAGTCAAACCTAGAGAGAGCGGGGTTACTTGATGGTGCGGTATATGCAACCCACGGGTATCTCCATCACTGGAAGTTTTGGAAACTTTTCTTGTACGTATTTTGCCAGAGTTCGCATTCCAGGCTCCTCTGATGTAGAGTGGTTTACTATGATCAGAGGAATATCCGAATCGAGAGACCACTGTCCCGATTCCCAAAGTCTGGTTCCGTCATCTGTGAGTAGTAAGACATCTGCTCCCATATCCCGCATATCACGGTAGTTAGTAATAGCTCCGGTGCCCATGGCGATCCGTGAAACTCTTCTATCTAAGTCTCCGACAACATGGATTACGTCCTGGCCTAGGGTTTGCACTCTTTGAAGAATCCTTTCGGCTAGGTCTCTCAGCCTAATGTTTCCCACTTTGTGGACTTCATAGAATTTCTTTGTGACGACCGGTTCTTCACTGAAACCAAGCCAGTCCGCCCAGGCTCCGTGTATCCCCTTCTCCGGAAAATCATCCCAAAAATCGTGACATCTGTATACAACCATTCCTGTCTCGTCGAGCCATTTCTTCTTCTTAACCCAAGCGTCATTCTGATCGAGATGCAACCCCTCAAATGATCTCGGTATGATCCTGCCTTCCACGTCTAAGGAGACTGCGTAGAGAGGCTCATGAGTCACGAAGAGATTGCTTTTTGCTTCCAAGGCTTTGGTAAGGGTGGAAAACGTAGGCATCCAGGACACAGCTATGCCAGTAACCTCTGACTCCGGATTCCCCGCCAGGAACTGGTCACATGTATCTTCCCAATTGACCCATGTTCCCACTTTCTGCATATGTTCACAGAGTTCTTTTGCCTTCATAAGCAATCACACTTCTAGGAATTGTGATTCTTACGCATTCAGCTTTTAAGTTTTGAGCTGAGGATTGGCCCTTACCGTTTGAGCCAACACGCGAACTAGCATATCAGAGACTCGTTGCTGCGGTACGTCCCCATGAATGTATGGAGAACAGTCACTGTTGAGTGCGCAACATTCAATAATTTTGGAAACGTGAAGTCTGGAGCAACCTCCGGAAATGCGGACAACATTGTGGAAGCTTCGAGATCTGGAACTCCTATAGACCCCAATGTTCGTTTATCGGTTTCTGATATTCCTCAATCTTCCCGCTGAGGACATCCTCATACCGAACGGCTTGGCCAATCTGTGCTGATTCATATATGGCTTCGCAGATAGCCTTGGCCTTCATTCCAGTTT
>CAZQDW010000014.1:10792-13948 GCA_964592315.1 uncultured Candidatus Bathyarchaeia archaeon | reverse complement strand
ACAATGTACCAAAAGTAGACCTCGCTATCGTTAAGGCCCTTCAACATGTTCTTCCACTGCCCTAAGCATTCGGCAACTTCATCCGGTATTCTTATCGTCCCATTATGGACAAAGACGTACTTGTCGTAACTGAAAGGTTGCGAATTCTCAATCGAGATCAACCGTTCTCTCGGTAGTCCTCTAGGATTGCTTGCCCGCCTAATGTGGGCCAATACTATTCTTGAACTGGCAACCTGCACCGCTGAAGCAAACTTCTGACGTTCCGTATAGACAGGTTTCTCGCTTTTGATGACCGTCGAAACATCATCAACGTAAAAGCCTATTCCCCAACCATCGCCTTGTCTTCGCCTCGGGTCCACCTTGCTTTGGACATACATGGAACACGGATCCTCCAGGAGGTACTTCCATCCATCATTGGAAGCTTTTGTACAGATCATGCCGAACAAGCGACACACAGTAATCACTTTTTCACGCTTAGTGACGCTTAAGCTCCGATTCCGCGGAGACGTATATCATTTTTGGTTCGGTCAGTTTTCTCCTAGTGGAGTCCTAAATTTTCTGCGCATTCGCCTTTCCTCGGGCTATGAAAGATGGCAAGGTGGGAGATCATCGAATCTTCAGGTGGTACAGAATGTCTCAAGAGATTGTGACTGTTAGTGTGACTGTGACTGTTGTGACTTGCTGGTAGCGCTTCTGTTATGCTTGCTCTGATCTGTTCCCGGTTCTACTTCCCTTTGACCCTGTTAGGACATTCTTCCTCAAGGTCTCTTTACCTATTTATAGGGCTACGCCATTCCATTTTTGTTGGGGGGATGAAGCCTGTGAAAGAGAGGTTCTGGCTTCTGGACATCAACTATGAGGTTAAGGATCACAATCCTGAGATTTGGATGTGGGGCGTAAGCGAAGAGAATCAGCGCGTACTCGTCATCGATCGAAGCTTCGTCACGTATTTCTACTTAGTACTGGATGAGAAAGAAGAACCTGAAACAGTTCTTAAACGCGTATTGGAGAGGAAAAAGGAGTTTCCGCACGCTATAGGATTTGAACGTCTGAGACGCAACCTGTTTGGAAAACCTGTAAATGTGATCAAAGTTCACTGTCAAGATCCAGACCTTGTTGCAAAATATTCCAAGGCACTCCTAAAGATTGACGGCGTGAAAAAATGTCTTGAAGACGATATTCGGTACTCAATGCGCTACTTAATTGACAACGACATAAGACCATGTTCATGGCATGAGGTCGAGGTAGTAAGAACAGACGAGAAGCCTCCAGTCCAGATCGAGCAAGTTTATGTGGCCAGATCAGTCCCCAAAATGGTCGAAAAAGAAGAAATTCCCTCATTGAGAGTTCTAAGCTTCTCGATGATCTGCTACAGCGAAAAGGGAAAACCAAAGCCCGAGAAAAATCCCGTCGTTGTGCTATCAGCGGCCACGAGCAACGGAGGCGAAAGACTCCTTGTGCTTGACGAAAACAACGATAAGAAGTTGATTGAGTCATTTGTAGAGTTCGTCAGGTCTTTTGACCCCGACATCATAATCGGTTATGGAACGAATCGACAGGATTGGCAGTACCTCCTAGATCGTTGTAGGGCTCTTGGGATAAAGTTGCATGTGGACAGAACCGAGACTGAACCCCACACAAGCGTATACGGGCATGTCTCAATCACGGGCCGCGTAAATATTGACCTGCTTGATTTTGCAGACGAGTTCCCAGAGGTAAAGGTGAAGACTCTCGAAAACATGGCAGACTATCTAGGGGTTATGAAACTTGAGAAACGCACAATGATCGAAGACATAAACTTGCCCGTATACTGGGATGACCCAGGTAAGCGTCCAATTCTTATCAGATTCGCCGAAGAGAACACAAGATGCATAATGGGAATGTTTGAAGTGATACGTGACTTCGCGCTGCAGTTATCGCAACTCGTTGGATTGCCAGCGGACCAGATCGGAAGAGCCGCCGTTGGCTTCAGAGTGGAATGGTATCTTATGAGAAACGCTTACGAAATGGGAGAACTGATACCTGAGAGAAGAGAGTGGCCATACATATCATATGAAGGTGGAGCGGTTCTAGAGCCCAAACCTGGAATCCACGAGAATGTGGCTGTCTTGGACTTCAAGTCCATGTACCCAAACATTATGATCGAAAAGAACATCTCACCAGATACATATCTTTCTCCCTCCGAACCAGATCCTCCCTCAGGAGTCAACGTAGCTCCAGAGGTGAAACACAGATTCCGAAAGGAACCTTCAGGCTTCTACAAAATAGTTCTGTCGAACCTTATTACTTCTAGGGATGAGGTGAGACAGAGATCCAAAAGTTTAGATCCTGATGGCATCGAGTATCGCATACTGGATGCCCGTCAGAAGGCTATCAAGGTCATAACGAACGCTTCGTACGGCTACGCAGGCTGGATAGGTGCCCGGTGGTATATTAAACCAGTAGCAGAGGCTACGACAGCATGGGGCAGGAGCATAATTCGAGATACAATAGAGATAGCGAAACGGATAGGGCTAGACGTGATATACGGCGACACAGACAGCATCTTCATAATATACGACCAGAACAAGATCAAGGAATTTTCCAGCATCATAGGGAAAAGACTCGGATTAGAGATAAAACCTGAAAAAGGCTATACCCGCATCCTATTCACCGAAGCCAAAAAACGTTACTGTGGACTATTGCCAAGCGGCCAACTCGACATAGTTGGGTTAGAGGTTGTAAGGGGTGACTGGGCAGAGGTAGCTAAAGACATACAAGAACGAGTTCTGGAACTGGTATTGAAAGACCAATCACCCGCCAAAGCGCTGAAATCTGTTCATAAGTTCATTCTGGATCTGCGTGAGAGAAAGATTCCCTACAGCAATCTCATCATATGGAAAACTCTAACTAAACCTGTTGAAGGGTATGCTGTAAAAGCTCCTCATGTCGAGGCAGCTAGACTGTTAAAAAAGGAAGGTTGGGACCTAACTGTTGGCGACAAGATTGGCTATGTGATTGTATCTGGTTCGGGGCGACTCTACGAGAGAGTGAAACCGTACTTCTTGGCCTCGTACCCGGATGTCGATATCGAATACTATGTGACGAATCAGGTTGTTCCCGCTGCTTTGAGGATCCTATCCCTTTTCAACGTCAAAAAAGAGGAGTTGTTGCCTG
>CAZQDW010000014.1:0-10782 GCA_964592315.1 uncultured Candidatus Bathyarchaeia archaeon | reverse complement strand
TAGTTCATTATGTCATCGAATATCAGTACATGAACATTTAGGGGCTGCTTCACTACGTCGGAAACTCGGGCTGCAATGAGATACTTGATGTTTCTCTCGCTGGCGATGTCTACGACTCTTTGGGTTATTACGCCATCAAAGATTATGGTATCAACATCTGCAAAGTCTTTGATCTTGTCAGCCAGTTCGCCAACCGGAAGCCTGCCAACCTGTTCCATCTTACCGTTGAACAGAACCGCCTCAAATGTTCCTTTCAACCCCTTCGCCGCATCGATCATCTGTCTGGGAACAAGAACCCTGTGTTTTTTCCTAGCTCTGATCTCTTCAATAGGCACTTTGTTCCGAAGAGCTTCGGTTATCTCTCGCGATGTCAGCTCCTCAACCTCCTTACCCTTTGGAGCTCTCGCAACCGACTTGATATCAGTTACCTGCAACAGTTCCTTCAAGATAAGATCCCCCCCATGATCGCCATCGAGGAAGGCCGTGGCCTCCTTTCCTTTGACCAACTCGATAATCGTGTTCGGAACCTTTGCTCCTTCTAACGCAATAACATTTTGAATCCCGTTTTTCAGGAGGGTGATGACGTCGGCTCTTCCCTCAACTATGATTATCTCATTTGAGGTATCGATATCGGGGCCAGATGTCAACTTTTCCGGCCCATAAGCTATAACCTTCGCTACTCTCAAAGTTTCTGAAACTTCCCTAAAAATCTCCTCAGTCTCCGGACGCGTCTCGATGTTCCACTTCTGAAGGATCTCCTTAGCCCTTTCGATTATTGCTTTTCTCTTCGTGTCTCTTGCATCTTCGATTTTTTCGAGAGTCACTTTTGCTGAGCATGGGCCAATTCTGTCTATGGCTTCGATGCTTGCCGCTATGATCGCTGTTGAAACCCTATCCAAGCTCGTAGGAATGATTATCTTACCAGTAGTCTTGTCTTTCTTGGAATCCAGCTCGATCTCTATTCTCCCAATTCTGCCAGATTTCTGCAGTTCTCTTAGGTCCAATTCTGAAACGAATAGACCCTCAGTCTGGCCGAAAACCGCGCCCACAACATCCGGCTTCTCAACAACCCCATTAACTTCGAAACCAGCACGGATAATATACTTAACAGTAAACATTTGCGATGATGACACCTTTTTCACCTCGAAACATTATTCAAATGAGTTTTTGATGATCTTCTTAGCAAAAATAGAATGCAGACGTTCTTTATATTCTATTCTATATTTTTCCAATCTTCCTCCTTAGAGTCTCAATGTAAGCCGGTAAACCTTCGATGTCTTTGACGTCTCTTCTAAGCAGCGCAGAAAGCTCTTTCCAGAATGTTATGTTGGACCTGATTTTCATCTCTTCAAAGCGCTGCGTAAGATACTTCGTCATCTCTCTGCCACGTCGGTCAAAATCCAAAAGCAGAATCACTTCGTCCTCGGCCCGTTCTTCAATTTCACTAAGTCGGTCCGAAGAGTTTCTGCCCTTGGCTTTGACGGCTATGATGTCACCTTCGATTTCCAGTTCATGGAGGCATTCTACGTCTTTTTTTCCTTCCACAATGATCAGCACGCCTCTAGCTGATTCGGATGAAAGGTTATCAAGAAGATTAAGTATCTTGTCAAGCTTCTCTTCCATCTTGGATGGTGCCCTCAATCTCAGTCTTCTCCCAGACTAGGCGTCTAGAGATCCCTGAAACAACCGCGCAAAGAAGGGATGCTCATAGTGTCCTAGCATGCCGAACTAATAAGGTTCTTACTGCGGCGAAAACTCTCCGGTTGGTTTCCTATATATCTTTGGCTTGATCTCACTTCTGAGTTCATCGATCTGTTCCTTTATTTTCTGCACATTGTTCTTGCCGAGATGCACAGACAACGTGATCTCAGACTTGTACTTCTGCTTCGGTTTTAGCCCAACCACGCGATTCTGCCTCCGCTCGAAGGATCTAGAGTTTGGGAAACTAGTTCCAGGTTCAAGACCGACCACGTAGCCTTCTTCCAACGAGTTGGTATTTTTCCAAAGAGTAAAGCAAGGGAGATCATTAAGGGAGTAAGATATAGAGACTGCTCTAGTTCCGTCCCTATTTGCCAGCATAACCAAGGTGCGTTCTTCGTCATCACCGAAAAGCTTCAGGAAATAGACCTGTTCCACAAAGCCGACTTTCGGCGAATCGAAGACATCAAACCTATCAATGCCCTCTGCAGACCAAGAATTGCGGGGCGCTACCTCTTCTACAGGAGCTACAAAACGGGCTCCCTCCTCCAGAAAAGGTTCTCCGTAATTGCAGTGATATAGTAGCTGCATTTCATCTGGTACAGATCGGACGTTCTCAATCACATCCACTATCTTGATCGAGTTGCTTTTCAGAGTCGTGGTGATTGAAGTGTTCATCTTCAGATAAGAACCGAGCATTGACCGTTCGTAAACTACACCTTTGACGCCTGATTCAAAAGGTGGCTCCAACCCAATTACGGCTTTGAGGTCACTCGCAGGAATATTTGCAATTTTGCCATGAAGAGTTAACATCACCTCTCTCTTGCCGCCCATATTGTCGACTATTACATCAGGGCCTGGTTCCCCAAAGTTCCCAAGGCCGCATCGAACAACCCACTCGTTGAAGCCGTCGAGCCAACCTAGACCCCCACGCGCCTCAAGGTTAATATACTGAGGATGGACCAAACTCTTCACTGGAGACTCCCAGCCTAAACAGGCGCCTTCAAATTGACCTTTCCAAACGCTCATCCCTCGAGTTGGCACGACAGTAAAAGATAGACTTCCATTATGCAGTTCAATGATGTCTATGCCATCTGACAGGCCACCATGCAGTCTGCGTTTCTCAATCTTCCATTCGTTGCCAAGCTCCAGCTCCTCATTCGACATTTCCCAGTTCTCCACGTAGATTTCTCTTTCAACATCTGTCAAGGTCTTCTCAATGAATTTATTGCCAGAGGATTCGCCTGAATCTGCTCGACCGCTCAAAATGATCCCTCCAATTCCTCCTCTGCCTAATAATTATCGCCTTTAATAAATGTAATCGATAAGTAGTATGTCGATCAAAGTTGTCAGACCGCTTCGACAATGCGGGATGTTGTGATTTGCACTTACGAGGCCACGGTAAGAACGTAGAGAAAGGGGAAAGTTAGTTTCTGGTCCAGATTGGGCAACAAAAGATCTTCGCTTTCGTTGGCGCGAGTCATGCCTAAAAGTTTTAAGTTCATTTGATTATGACTTTAGGGGGAATCAGAGATGCGGGATGTTAGCCAGGGGCGATTGCTGTTCACCCTAAGTATACTCACTATGATCGCTTATTTTTGGGCAGTCTTCGTTTCAGACTATTCCTTCACAGATCCGCCCAAGTTCCTCGGGAGAACGGTCAGTCAATGGGCCCTGATCATTCCAGTTTTGATCTTTGTGTACTTGTTCCTTTTTGTGGTCGCTTGGATCGGTTGGACTATGGCAACGACGCCCCCTGCCCTTCCCTTGAAAGAAAGAGAAGAGTCAGACTCTGAGAAAAGTGGAGATATTGAAGACAGAATCGAAAACAGAAATGTGTAGACACTGGGCAAGCAAAATGCATCTGGAAGGACGCATAGATAATGCGTCATGCCCCATAACACGGGGAGGGAACCATATCTCGTGATATGCAGTGGATAAGAAGTCTGAAACATATAATTGACATGGATGGAAGTCTCATTGGAACCACCATACTGGTCTATCACGCATGCGTTGACAAGAGTCAACGGTTCCGATGTTCTTAACGTGCAGCATAACCGTCTCGTTAAGGCGCGCGCTACAATTCGTAACCTTGCTGTCAGTATAAACCATGAGGCTCACAAGAGCCAACGTGAGATAGTAAACTAAAACACCCGCAGCCACAACAACAATCTCAACTACCACCATGACCATGTCTTTGTGCGCTCCACAAGGTTCCTCTTTAACCTTGGCTCTGGTGATGAGACGGACTTTTTTATATAGAAATATCGTTAGGTTGTTTGATAACTTTACCCTATAAAGGCTATTCTATGGTTATTCCTTGGTATCTGATTTGTCCCGTTCTTGTGTATATCTTAAGGCTTTTGAAAAACAAGTACTCGTCTACCAATGGGTTTGGCTCCGGGTTGTCGGAGATGGCGTATAAGCCTCCGCTGGCAACTGCCCCTGCAGGCCCCGAAATAGTCTCAACGACGACCTCACCACCACCAGCAGGGAAGACGATAGCCGTTTCAACTCCTACGGGAATCATGATGTCGCTCTGAAAAGTATATGTGACTATGTCCCAGTGGAAGTCGTACGTTGATATCGCGCATGCGTTGATGTGGATATTTACGTTTCCGTCGTTCAAAACGTGCAGAATAATAGTCTCGTTCACGCCCTTTATGCAGCCTATCACCTTGCTGTCTCTGTGAACCATAAGGCTCATACGGGGCAACGTCAGATAGTAGACAGAGACTCCACCTACGATGACCGCGACGATCGCCACAACCAAGATCAGAGTCTTCACAAGCATTTTCATATAAAATCTCTATTCATATCAGAGCATATAACCAATACTTAAATCTTACTTGCTAAGACCTTGAGGAATAACTGCCTAATTCACGCCATGCGTTAATCAGGCTTATGATGCTGCTCAGGGGAGTTTCGCGGGTTCCGGCGCCCTCACCAGTTATGCAATCAACTACGCTGAAAATGAAACCACTCCCTGGCGCAAGTTTTCTTATCGCATTAGCGACGGAATCCCTTACCGTTTCTTTTGTTCCAAATTCGAGAGTGACAAACGAGTTAACGCCTCCCCAGAGACAGATCTGGTCGCCTATCTCCTTCTTCATACGCAAAATGTCAACCTCACCTTCTACCGGATCGGGACCAAACAAGACATCAATCTCTAATTCTTTAAGAATTTTAAAGAGGGGTGTTTGTTTTCTAGTCATGATGTAACCGAACTTAACCCCAGCTCTGTGGACGAGCTCTACTTGCTCTCTTATAAGTGGAGCCAGAAAAGTTTCGTATGCCTTAGGAGACCAGAAGACTGGGGATTCGTACCAGCCTCGGTGAATTATGATATCTGCTCCGCCTATTTCAAGGATGAGACGGATCCTCATCATATCCCAATCATGAATTATCTCAAGCAATCGATGGAGGAATTCTGGATTCCTGATGGTTGCCAATACGACTCTTTCAACTCCACATAGCCACATAGCTCCATCACCTAACATGGGACCGTCAGATTCTGTGAGGAGACTTCGCTCTTCAGCGAAACCCTTAACCCTTTGCGCGTATTTCATGAAGTTGTTTATCTCGTTACCACTCGGCTTGGTGAATAAGCATGAGAGGCTCTCAAGGTCTTGCGTATTTTCAATCAGGTACTTCTTTGTTCGTGCTCCTGGAATAATGAAGTCACTGAATATGGGAACATCATCACCATGCGGCCAGTCCGGTGTCTGACGGGCAACTTGCCTAAGAACACCTTTTGGCGTTTCATACTCCTTGACCAGGAGTGGGCATTCTCCCTCAGCCTGAGATACCTTCCACTTCTTAACCTTAACTTCCGGATTGAGCGGAAGGGGCGGGGATAAATTAACAGTCTCATCAAAACCTAACTTGATTAACTGATCAGCTTTCACGAATTGATTATGCCATCCCTGAGATTTATCCATCAGATATGAGCGGTTAAAAAATCTGAGCAAAAGAGGAACATGGTCAGGTTCCTCAAAATTGAGGGATCGGAGAAGGCGCTCTTTGGAAGATAGCTCACTCTTCAAATCATCTGCCCTCTTTTTTGACTCAATAAAATGAATTCTGGCAAATTTAAATCTTGGCCAAAAAATAAAAAAGGGGGATAGTTCATGTCTATCCTGGGTAGAAGAACCTGTAGATTGCCAGCGGACCTCCAAGCAAGACGATTGATATCGCGTATCCTCCGGAAACGCTCTATCGCCATGTCGCAGACACATACCAGATGAAGAATGGAGTTTGAAGCAGATATTTTGATGGCTTTGCTGTTCTCAACAACAACTCATAAGGTGACCTCGTTAAAGCGCTTCGAAGGTACTGGACCACTTCTCGTAGAGAACTAACGTATCAGGCGTGATAGTCGGTCTTCTCTTCTTGAGTATTTCAACGAAATCTTGCATACTTATGGACCTTGGTGTAACTTGCTTATTGCTGGCAAGGCCAGAATCGAAGAGCTCACTGTTCACTTTCAGCTGCGAAGACTGACAGATATCGAGTACGTCACTGCCCGAAAAGCCTTCAGTCCGTTCTGCCAGCTCTTTTAGGTCAACATCGGGCGTTAGATTCAAATCTCTGGTGTATAGCTTAAATATTTGCAGGCGAACTGAGCAGTTGGGCGGCGGAACATAGATCCTTTTCTGGAACCTCCTTATGAATGGTAAGTCTATAGCCCAAGGTTTGTTGGTCGCACCGATTACATACACATGGATCTTGCTCTTCTTGTCTACTATCCCATCTGTTTCCTTTAGGAATTGGTTACGTACTCTCCTCTCCCCGCCAATTTCATTATGATGGATCCCCATCAGCGAATCTAATTCATCGATAAAGATGATGGAGGGCGATTGACGAGCGGATTTTCTGGCCAAGGAAAAAAGTCTCGCGACGTTGCGTTCAGCTTCTCCTAGCCATTTAGACATTATGGATGCAGCGTCAACGGAGATGAAAGTGGCTTTGATCTCAGTTGCAACAGCCGCGGCGAGCAAGGTCTTTCCGCACCCAGGAGGACCGAAGAGCAGTATCCCCCTAGGCCACCCTAGGGGGAACAGATCAGGCCTTAAAGATGGGTAAATAATGGACTCCCTGATTGCCCTCTTGGCATCATCGAGGCCTGCGACATCTTCCCATCTGACGTTTGTTTGTTCCTTGAGGAAAAACCCATCTAGATTGGCGTTCTTTTCCTCGACGTCGTCGCCGCCTCCTTCTACGGCGTCTTCCCTGTCTTGGGGGCTCTCTAGCCATAAACCCTGAAGGTTCTTGATTCTGGTCTTGTAGACATTAATTCTCTGTATGTAGATCTTGTTCAGATGGTAATCGGGTTGAATTTGAACAAGTTTTAGGAGGTTCTCAACCGCTTTTTGGTAGGCAGTTGCAGCCTCATCTTTCTTCCCCTGTTTGTCGAGTTCGATGGCCTGGTGGGCGTATCTGATGGCCATTCCTTCCAGCTCTTCCGCAACGCCCATAACTTATCCCTGTTCAATCTTTATCTTTCCCTTGGTTATCAACAGGTCGAGTGTGTTCATTACTTCGTTCTGAGGCATACCCAGTTCTCCTGAGCATTGGGCTATGTCCATTTCACCTTTATGCCGGTATATATAATCTAAAATTAGCTCTTCCGACAATGAATTGGAGTTCTTGGGAGCGAGTTCGGAATGCTGATTATTCGTGAGGGAGCCAACCTCCGCCGTATCTTTGTAAACCTCAGCGCCGTTGGTTGTTAAAGATATCATAGGTTTCGAAATCTTATGAAAACTAGGAGCCGCTGCAGTCATCGGCGGCTCAGGTATCTTTCTCATAAGCTCTTCTTCAACTGTTCCTGCTGCTTCTTTAAGTATAGCTTCGGTGGCGGCGTCCTTAACCACTATTGGTTCAATAGGTGAGACTGATCCCACCTGTGTCGTGCTCAATATCTCAGTAACCAGATTGTTCAACGCATCTACCTCAGGACCAATAGTGGGCATTACATCCGTAAGCAACTTAAGCACGTTCTTAACATCGCCATACAATCCTCTAAGCTCGTCCAAAGTCGGGCAGACCTCTTTTACTGTCTCCAATCTTACGATGGCTTTTTCCATCGTAAGCTTCGTGCTAAAGAGGACAGAAAGTGTTTTCCTTACCTCGGCGACCTCGTTGGCATAAATCGTAGCACGCTCCTTCATGCCTTTCTCCAATGACAGCTTGCAGATCCCAAAGAGGTATCTGTCTCTCTCCCGTAAGTTAACAGTGATTGACTCCAGTTTCGAGTACTGTTTGGTCAATTCCGTGAGAGTTTGCAAAATCAGTTGATTGGGTGAGACCGTTCGATCACTACGCCTAAGCATAAGAGCCCTCCTCGGAATCTTGAAATGCAGAGAAATAAAAAAAGGGTCCTACTTCACATGAACCGTGATCAGTTGTGGTCCTGTCGTTTCTAACACATCTTTCTTTATACCTTCTTGACCCTCAGCAAGCTCAGCCTTCCTTGCTTCCTCGACCTCTTCTTTTCCGGACTTACTACCGTCACCCACGAGTTCCTCGCCTAGGAGGATATTGGACAAGGTGTCTCTTTTATCTTGAAGTCTCTGTTTCTTTTCAACTAAACCCTTTAGCCCGTTCAGTATCGCACGTAGCGATTCCTTATAGGCCTCCTCTTCTACACGGCCTATCTCATGCTCGATCTCCAGATATGTCTTGGCGAGACGAAGCGTCCTAAATGTCTCTTCGCAGTCATTGATCTGTCTATCTAGTTCGTTTACGGCGCCTTGGGCCTCAATTTTCAATTTCTCCAAGGGCTCGCTGAACTCATTGTATAGGCTCTCATATATCTCCGGCAGGATCTTGTTCTCATTTGAGAGTTTATCTAGGACTTTCTTTTTCCTCCACAAGAGCGGAACTCTTTCGGACACGGCTCTAACTGTTCTGTCGATCTCTGAGAGCAATACTACAGCATCATTTTCAACGGTTAGTCTATCGACTGAATAGCATTCGTATTCTCCATTGTTATCCCTTATTAATACCTTGCTTGCTTGTCCAGTCGGGTCTACTATGAAAGACAGAATCTTTCCGATTTCGCTACGTAGCTCATCTTTGACAGGTTTATTGATAAGCAAGGAAATATTTGAAGATGAAGTGCCTGTCATCGTTTAACGCTCTCCAGTCTGGTCACTAACCTGTTGATTCAAACTCTCCGATGTGCTCAGCTTTTAATGCGGGCAGTTCTGGGAACCTCTCCTTCACCTTTTGTTCTGCAACCATGGCCGCTTCGTTGAGTATCTTCATCGCATCTTCCCCTGCAACTTCGAAGTCCGGGGTCATGCCTTCCGATATTCCTGCTTCGATTATGATCTCATTGAGCAGCGTGCCAATATCTCCAAGTTCTTGCTCGGCGTTCGGCAGAATACCGGTAACTCCTGTACGGACGCTTTGAAGGACTCTGGCAGCTGGAGCTAAGGTTACAGCGACATTACCGAGCTCTGTCACCGTTCTCAGCCTAAGCACGACCCTTTCCAAGGCTAGCTTCGAGTTCATCATAAAGCTGGCCATCTTTCGCAGTTCGGCAAGCTCGTTGGCGAAGACGTTAGCTCTCTGAACCTCGTGTCTTGAGTATGCGTCCACAACCTTCGAGAAGAGAGTTTTATCCCTGTCGACTAAGCGGTTTAGCGCTCCATCAAGGTACTGAAGTTGGACTTCCAGTCGCCTGGTAGCCAATTCAATCTTCTGTCTTAGAGGGATCTTAGGTCTTAAGACAGATTTTATGCCCTTTCCGCCTATTTCCCAGTCTTTGGTGAACTTTGACATCCATTCTCACCTTCCGTGGTTACAACATCTAGGAAGGATTATAACCCTTATTATTATGCTCAGATTTACCATAGTATATACAAGGGCGTTGCCTTTGCCTCTTACACGCCAGATTTTTGTCTTTTTTCGTCCCGAAAAACGCGGGAATTTAGTCCCTTGTTAACATAAAATATGATATGCTTACTGTTGCATTGATCTGAAGTTGATGATTGCGGGTGTTTAGGCTGGTTAAGTGGCTCCAAATATCCCTATGAACCAGATCGTGCGGAATGACTGCACTCATAGTCAAGATCGATCATTGGGAATGTGGTCTGATGAAAGAAGAACTTACGAAGATCCTCTTAAAGGCTATTGAATCTTGCAATCGTTACAGGAAGCCAGAAGCCGAAGCCGAGCTCGTCGGAGTACAGAGTGAAATACGTTATAGGATCTGTTTGACCTCGAAACGGACAGTAGTATATCACGCTCATTTTCTCAACATTTTCTCGATACGGCTCAGACTTCACCCATGCTCTGGAGCGCAGAAATGAAGCTTTTCACCGCTTTGGTTCGAAGGGGTAGCGTATCTATCATTCACACCGAGCAGAAGCCTAGTATGTTTTTTCAGGCACCTGAGGAGAAGCGATCAATGAAAAGTCAAAATCTGACCGCGTGAAGTTTCTTGGCTTTCTCCAGTATTTCGACAACCTCTTCATCTTTCAGGTCATACCACTTCTTGTAGGCGTCCGCAACGGCGAATATGGGTCCGCTTCTTATGTTGAGACACACTATCTCATCGACTTCAGGCGCGAGGAGTTCGATCGCTCCAATAGACGCGGTGGGAACAGCGACCACCGTCTTTTCTGGTTTCTTCTTTCTCACACATCTCGCGGCAGCTAGAACCGTGAACCCCGAAGCCAATCCATCGTCCACCAGTATGAGTACCTTGCCTCGTAATTCTGGCATGGGACTGTCTCCTCTGAACTTCCTAAGCCTCTCTTGGATGGTCCTCCTCGTCTCTGAGATTGAACCTTCGATCTGTTCGTCTGTTAGCCATAGACGCCTGACTAAGGGTTCGTTCAAGACCGCTTCGCCGTCCCATGTTATAGCTCCGAATCCGGCCTCCATGTTCCATGGAATCTGAATCTTCCTGACTACGATTACATCCATTTGGACGCCGAGTTGCTCAGCGACTACATAGCCTACTGGAACCCCACCGGCGGGAACGGCCAAAAGGAGGACGTTTCGTTTAGCAGCGTATTCTTTGAGCTTTTGAGCTAGCAGTCGGCCAGCATGAAGTCTATCGTTAAATAT
>CAZQDW010000013.1:9862-14754 GCA_964592315.1 uncultured Candidatus Bathyarchaeia archaeon | reverse complement strand
ATCTCCGTAACTTATTCACCTATCAATTTTACTAGAACTCTCTTTCTCCTCTGCCCGTCGAACTCTCCATAGTATATCTGTTCCCAAGGTCCGAGATCCAGCCTCCCATCTGTCACAGCGACAATAACCTCCCTTCCTATGACTTGCCTCTTTAGATCAGCGTCTGCATGGTCCCCTCCGGTTTGACTGTGACAGTATTGAGAGACCGGTTCGTGTGGCGCTAACCTTTCCAGCCAAATGTCGAAGTCCTTGATAAGTCCAATTTCAGCATCATTTACGTACATGCTTGCCGTGATGTGCATGGCGTTGACGAGACATATAGTCCTTCCTTGATCCCGCTTCTTCGGACCTCTCTTCAACATTCTTGCTTATGTTTATGTAGGCTCTCCTCTCTTTCGTGTTGAACCAGAGATACTCAGTAGACGATTTCTCATAGGTCACCTCAGGTCAGATCCCTTAAGGAATACTCCAAAATAGGTTTAGATGCTTGAAGCTGAAGTCCCAGCATGAGAGCCTTAGATTTCAAGAGCCTTCCACCACAAGTCTTTTTCTTTCATTCCAGTGAATCTTCATAGATGCTGAATATCGTTCTGATCGCACCCTGGGACTTCATGCAGAAAACAGGAGGAGACCGCAACAGAGCTTTGGGACTAGCTAATGCCATGTCAAAGATGGCGAATGTCGTTGTTGTTCACCAAGGCCCAAACGTGAAAGTCGAGAGAACGAGGTTCTTTCACTATGATCCACTGTCAAGAGGCCGAAAACGTGAATCCCTAGCCGGGAACATAGTAAACTATTACACCTCATCCATAGCAAACTCAATAGGTAAATTGGTCCAGAATATAGCTTCAACTGAGGAGATAGACATACTTCAGGTGGAGCAACCCTTTCCGTTTTGCCCCGCGCTTAATGCCAGAGATTCACTGAACAAGGCTATTGTCCTGTCCCTAGACAATCATAACGTGTATTTTCCCTTTCCAAGATTGAAACTGGGAAGGAATTTCATATACTCCGTTTACAGCGTCCTCAATCTGCCATACATCAAATCGATGGAAAGGCTTGCAGTCATGAAATCCGATATTGTCCTTTGTGTTTCGAACAGGGATGCTGGATTGCTGAGACAGTTGTATGACTTGGAACCTGATAAAGTATGTGTAGTGTCAAATGGCGTCGACGTTGAGAGTTTCGAAAAGGCATACCCCAAAACGTACAAAGGTTTCAAAAGCAGAATCGTATTCTTCCATGGGACCCTGAGTTGGTACCCGAACATGGAGGCTGTAGACATAATATCAGACTATATAGCTCCGAAGATTCCAGATGCTACCTTTCTCATATGTGGGTCTAACCCCGCCCTTACCGTTTTGAAGAAGATCTCGAAATCGGAAAATGTGAAGTATCTCGGATACGTGGATCAGCTGCCAGAATACATCAAAGGTTCAGATCTTTGCATTGCTCCCCTTACAAGCGGAGGCGGAACGAAACTCAAGCTTTTGGAATACGCGGCAGCAGGAAAACCCATTATCGCTACAAGAAAGGCGGCTGAAGGCTTACCGTTTGTTGACGAGTATAATGCGCTGTTGTACGATAAAGTCGATTCTAGGTTCATAGATGGGGTAAAGAGAATCATGTATGATGAGAAATTGGGCATGCAAATAGGTCAAAATGCTAGAGAAATGGCCCAGAAATACGACTGGAACGGAATCGGAAGAAGACTCGTCGAATTCTATGAGGGATATGTTGGAAAATGAGTTGAGTGCTCATGCGTATCCGAAACACGATGGGTGAAAGGATCGCATCTCGGCAGTACCTCATTGTCAAGACCAGGCTGCAACAGAGGGGGCAAAGGATAAATAGTGTGGTTACTCCTGTGTCGGAGAAGACGATTGAGAACCATAAGAGTTGGGGTAGTTGGCTGCGGCAGAAACTCCGACAATCATCTTAGAGTGTATTCAAATACGAAAGAAGTGAGGATCATCGCTGTTTGCGACGTCAATTCGACCAAGGCTAACGAGAAGGCTCATAAGTACGGGGTGGACCACGCCTTCACGGACTTTAACTCGATGCTTGTCTTGGATCTCGACCTTGTGGACATCGTCACTCCCACATCAACTCATGCAGAGCTATCAGTACGGGCGCTTGAGTCAGGGCACAATGTACTGATAGAGAAGCCTATGGCCACTAGTTCCACCGAATGTCTGAACATGATCCATGCCGCCCGTAAAAACGGAAGAACCTTATGCGTCGTTCACAACAAGTGCGTCTTTAAGTCAATCATGCAAACGAAGGCAGCTATAGAGAGGGAGGGCCTAGCGATCTCCCAAATGAGAATATCACAGTTCTTTGCCAGCCACAATGCACCAATGTGGATTCTGACCGAGGAGAATAAGGGCATTCTCTGGGAGGCTTTGGTTCACCCTGTTTATTTAACGCAGCATTTTCTCGGCGAGACCCAGTCAGTATACGCTGCTGGAAGCAAGCTCAACCAATCCGTATATGACTCCATAGTTCTCGTTCTGCGCAAAGATGATCTATCAGGAGTATGTCAGTTTCAATGGGACGTAAAGGAACCTCTAACAGTTTTTCAAGTGGTTACGAAAGAAGGAGATCGCTTTGAAGGCGATCTTTCGTGGGACTTCGTTTCTAGGAAGTCCAGAAGATACATAAACCGGAGGACAACAGCTTTAAGACTGCTCCACGATGACCTGCATGAACCTCTTGCCAAATGCAGAGTTTTTCTGCGAAACTTGCTAGAAACACGCTCTTACCAAGGAGGATTGCCTTACGAGAATACCTTCTTCACATTAATCAGACAGCTGCTTTCTTTCATATCAGGAGAGAGGTGTTCTCCACCTGTAACTGCGGAAGAAGGACTGCAATCAATAAGAGTCTTGGAAGCCGCCGAGAAGTCGATCAAAACTGGTGAGGTACAGGTTCTCGAAAGGAACATCCTGTGAAGTGTGGCCTCCGCGGAAATCATAAAACGGTTGCGGAGTCCAAAGCCAAGTTACATTCTAGGTGCTGTTCAGTATGGAAAATGTGTCCGATTTTTGCAACCGTTCTTTTCTGCATGGTATCACATACTCTTTTCCACAAACAGTTAAATACTTGGGATTCTGCTATCTTTTTTGGGGGATGAAGTGGCTGTCCCAGACCGACCTAAACGGAATGAAGAACTCATGACGACCTGAACCCCAAATTGAAGTCATTTGCAGATTTGGCCTCATGCGCAGTTCTCATATTATTCGCGAGGTCTTTCAAATACACGCCGAGGAACTCTAGCCTATGAAAATCTTACTGAGAGATTTGAAGCATAACAAGATAGCTGTCATGCCAGAAGTGCTGGATGATCTGTGGACGATCTACAATGTTGTCCTCAAGGGAGATGTTGTCTACGCAAAGACTACTAGGGAAGTAAGGCTTGGGGAACGCTACGAGAGACCGGAGAAGGGAAAGAGAATCTCGGTTATATTGGGTCTAAGGGTTGAGAACGCCTCGTGGGATAGAAGCCTAAACAGGCTGAGGGTTCACGGGATCGTATGCGACGCGCCGGATGAGATCGGTGCGAAAGGCCAACACCACACCATAAACGTGACCTTGAACAAACCACTGACCATCGTAAAAGACGCTTGGATGAAATATCAGATCGACCGATTAGAAAAGTCAACAGAGACCGGGGTCTCGCCTGTAATCGTCGTCTCGATTGATGATGAGAGATATTGCATAGCCGTTCTGAGACAGTTCAACATAGAAGTCAAGGCAGAGGAGCCTGCCAGAATCCCTGGAAAACAGAACATAGAAGACAGAACGAAGGCTTTTCAAGAGTTCTTTAAATCAGCCTTAAACTCTCTTAGAGAGGCACGGTCCGCCAACGCTTACCCCATAATCATCATTGGACTTGGTTTCACGAAGAACGCATTTAGGAGATATCTCAGAGAAAAAGCACCCGAAATTTCTGAGAAGGTTATGGATGTAAAGAGCGTGAACAGCAGCGGTTCCGCCGGAATAAGTGAAGCCTTGCGCTCGGGAATTCTCGCGAAAGCCCTTCAACATCTTCGAATATCAGAAGAGACAAAGCTCGTTGAAGAGGTTCTCCTCCGCCTTGGAAAAGGGACAGGTAACGTGAGTTACGGCTTCCCTGACGTAAACGAAGCGTGTATGATGGGCGCAGTTGAGACGCTCCTCATAACAGATGTCCATTTGAGAGAAGCACCCGATGACGAGAGAGTTGACATGGAAAACCTCATGAGAACAGTTGAGGAAAAAAGGGGCAGAATCGTCGTAGTTAGCACCGAACACGAGGCTGGGACGAAACTCCGTTCATTGGGTGGAATTGCGGCACTTCTACGTTTTCAGATAGACTGAACAAATTAGGAGATTGACATTAAGCCGCCAGAGTTCGATCAAGAAGAAAGCAAAGGAGGGAGCGCTAGATAGCACACTGAAACTTGAGAGCTAGTTGAATTGGTTACAAGATTTGAAGCTGGTCTTGTTTTCCGGGTGAGATTGATAAGTTACATATCGAAGTGTGCCCGCAGAGTCTGGATGAGGGTTCACTCGGCGGCGGACGCCCATGGGTCCAGCAGTACCTTTATGACGTCCCTCCCCTTTTCTGTCACTGCTTGAAATGCCTTCTCTACATCCACCAACGGATAGACGTGGGTTATCATCTTCTTCAGCTCGAATCTTCCCGACTGTATGATTCCAAGCGCATCTTGGTATGCGTTGGCGCTGAGGAATGACGCTTTAACATCGAGTTCCTTCGCCATCAGATCTAAGTCAGGGTCTATAGTTAGGTCTCTTCCACCCGTCAGGCCGACTATCACCACGCAACCTGCCTTCCTAGCCATTTTTAACGACTGTTCTTGCGCTGAGGTTGTTCCCGCCGACTCCAA
>CAZQDW010000013.1:0-9852 GCA_964592315.1 uncultured Candidatus Bathyarchaeia archaeon | reverse complement strand
CATTTGTCATTTTCTTAACCTCTTCAACTGGATCTGGAACTTCAGTGATGTTCACAGTGTAGTCGGCGCCTAATGTCTCTCCCACTTTCAGCCTGAAATCCCTCGTTCCAGTCAAGATTATAGGTTGGGCACCGGCAGCCTTGGCCGCGACAACGGCCAACAACCCTATCGGCCCTGAGCCGACGATGACGACTGAATCTCCGGTTTTGATGTTTCCTCTCTTAACGGCTCGCACTGAGACCGCTAAGGGTTCGGTTAAGGCTGCTTCCTTCCAGTCAACCCTGTTCTCAAACCTATGCACGATTGCGTTTTCAGGGACGTATAGGTACTGAGAGTATCCTCCCCAAAGAGCTGTGGGTTTTCTTGTGACTGGAATATTGCACCCGTATTCAACCCCATTCTCCGGGGAAACGGAGCGATCGTCAGCTAGACACAGATTGTAATATCCTCTCTGGCACCAATCACATTTATTACACGGAATGATCATCTCGACAGCTATCTGATCGCCCTCCACCAACCGTCGCTTTTCTAGAGCTTCATCGCCCGCATCCGCCACCTCGCCCACGAATTCATGTCCAAGAATCATCGGGTAAGGCGGATTCCAACTTCCCTCCCAAATATGGACATCACTTCCGCATATCCCGCAGCATTTCACTCTCATGAGGAAGTCTTTTGATCCAAGCTTAGGCTTCTCGAATTCTCTAATCTCGATCCTCTTGGGCGCGGACAAGACCGCAGCGATAACTTTCTCCCTCAAAGAGGGCACCTGCTTTCCTGTGAATTGGAGAGAGCATATAAGAGATTGATGCTAGCTGCCTATAGGCTTCCCATTATGACTATCTTGTTGACCTCTTTTCCGTCAAGGCGGTAGTTGCCCATTATCGCCTTCATAGCATCCTCACATCTCTCCAACGGCAGCTTGTGGGATATGAACTTGCCAAAGGGGTATCTTCCAGACTCTATTAAGGGTCTACCCCTCACGAAGTGGGCAACTTCACCGCCCCAAACTCCAACCAACGTGATGTGTTTGTTATTGAAGTCCACATAGGGGTTCAGCGATGTACTCCCTACGTCTGTGAAGTGTCCGGCGACTACATAGGTGCCTCCCTTCCTCAGCATCTTGATTCCCTCTGATATGGCGGCCGGAACCCCGGTGCACTCAAAAACGGCGTCAACCCCGTATTCACCGAGCGTTTCTCGCCTGACGAGCTTGACCCTCTCATCAGGGTTCTTAATCTCCTCGATGTTTACGGTTAGGTCAGCCCCAAAGTCCTTGGCAAGCTTCAATCTTGATTCTGGAGCACCGACGACGATTGCTCTGAGAGCCCCTGCCTCTTTCGCTGCCACCAGCGTTGAGATTCCTACAGCGCCGCACCCTTGAACCACCACGGTGTCAGCCACGTGAAGCCTCGCTCTGTCTACAGCATGTATTCCTATCGTCAATGGCT
Source organism: uncultured Candidatus Bathyarchaeia archaeon (assembly GCA_964592315.1). Lineage (GTDB taxonomy): Archaea > Thermoproteota > Bathyarchaeia > Bathyarchaeales > WAQA01 > CAZQDW01. The sequence continues at coordinate 8,404 of CAZQDW010000013.1, read as the reverse complement.
CTAGGAAAACGGACGCCTCAGGCTTAGCATTCATTTTTACAAAGGTTGACCAAGGATGGTTCACGTAGACGTATTCTGCATATCCTCCGCTGAAGCTACGAGGATTTTCTGGGAACGGGTTAAACCCATAGCCAGTCCCGTTCACACAAATCGTGGGTTCTCTCAAGACAGAGCAGAAGTAACATTTCCTACAGGAAAGCCCAGGTATGACGTATATTAAGTCGCCCTCGCTCACGGGTCTGCCGCTGTGGTCGGCCTCGACTCCTTCACCCAGCTTTTCAACGGTTCCTATAGCCTCGTGGCCAAGGACAATCGGATATTTTGTTCCGGGAAGATGGCCTTGATACATATGAACGTCTGTTCCGCAGACGCCGCACATAGACTGCTTCACAAGAATCTCTCCTTTCCCCGGCTCAGGAACTGTCAACTTCTCGATTGTGAACTTGCCAAAAGGGGCACTCAATAACGCTATTTTTCCCATCAACGTTACCACTTCCAAGAACCGAAGTAGTTTAGTGTATCTTTGACGGCGTATTTAAGATTTTGCAGAAAGACTTTTGATCCCCTTCCGTTCCTTTCTGCCATATTTTGGCTGAATATCGGAGGCGCGGTTTGGCTATCTTGGCAAAGCGTTAATCACCGTGGCAAGAGATTTGTGGCAGGTTCTTTCTGCTACATCTTGAGGATGATATCTAATGAAGTCTTGTTATCAACGGCTGATTTCAACGGATGCCCCGGATACGGTGGAACCTCCACATTCAGGAAACCGTCGTATCCTACTTCCCTCAATGCCTTCATCACGTCAGCCCATGGGATGTCGCCTTGATGCAAAGGCGTGAACTGGAATGTTGGTCTGTTGAAGCCTTTAACATGGATGCAAGCAATCAGTCCCTTCAGGTGTCGAATCCATTCTTGAGGAAAACCCAAGAACCAGACGTTCCCGACGTCGAAATAGGCCTTCACGTTGGGATGGTTGATCTCTTCTATGAAACTCCGAAACTCTAGCGGGCTGTAGAGAAATCTATTCCATACGTTCTCAATGCCTAGGTCCACCCCGCAGTCTGCGGCTGTTGATACGGCTTCCAGTACGCTCTCCTTCGAGAGCTCCCACGTCTTTTGATAGGGCATCTCTGGCACGGAAACCGCAGGAACAACTAGTACAACCCCTGCACCAATATCTGCCGCAAACTCACATCCAATTTTCAGGATTTCTGTACCCTTTTCGCGGATGGTCTCATCAGGGCTTGCCAAGTTGTACTTCCAGAATAAACCGGAGCACAGACTTGGCAGCTCCAGGCTGATGGACTGTGCTTTTTCAGCGATGGATCTTCTCTCTTTGCTTGAGATCTTCAGCATTTCTTCATTCAGGTTCAGCTCGACACCGTCGTAGCCTATCTCCCTAGAGGCCTTTAGCACATCATCAACCGTGAAGCTCGCCGGATATATCCATGCGTTTGCTCCTTTCTTCATTCGTCTCGTCCTCCCTAATCAACGGGCAACCTTAGTGGCTGGCCGGTTTCCATCGATTTTCTAGCGGCCAGGGTCAACTCGAGGGTCTTGGCTCCCTCTTCGATGGGAATCCTAGTCCCTTTATCCTCAATCACTGCTTGGATGAGGTCTTTGGCTTCGAAGAGGTAGACATCCCTATCCTCGGAGATCATCTGCGTTTTCACTGGAGCCTCCGTAGTATAGTAGGTTAGGTTATTGGAACCTGAAGACTCTAGCGTATATTTCTTTGTCGCGATCAGCCAACGAAGCCACCATTGATTTGGGACCCCCCATGTTGTGGCCACTATCGCTCCGACGGCGCCAGACTTGAAGTTGAGCGTGGAGCTGCTGACATCTTCGATTGTTAGGTCTGGAATATCGATCCACAATTTCCTGTTCATATGGCCGTACACTGTCTCTACATCTCCGCAGAGGTATCTGAATGCATCATAAAGGTGCGTGGACTGCTCAACGATTTGCCCTCCACTCTTCTCTTTGTCTCTCCACCAAGGGCCGCCGAGAAAGTGGCACCAATACCAACCGACAGCGAGCCCTACGTCTCCAGCTTCGCCGCTTTGGATGAGATTCTTTGCTTTCTCCACACCGGCACCGAACCTGCAACAGTAGCCAACCTGACTCTTGAGATGATGCTTTTCGACAGCCCTTACCATTTCTCTTGCCAGTTTCATGTTCAAAGCGATTGGTTTCTCAATGAAGATGTTGATACCTTTCTCTGCGGCAACCGGCACTTCGTCCTCGTGGGCAAAGGGTGGCAAGCAGATGTATACTATGTCGAGTTTTTCTTTGTCCAGCATTTCGCGCCATTCGGTGTAGGCTCTTCCGCCGTACTGGTTAGAGAAAGACCTTGCTTTCTCTTGGACAATATCGGCGAAGGCTTCCAGTTTAACTTCAGGTATCTTGCTGAGTCCTTTTGCGTGTATCCCAGCTATTCCGCCACATCCAATTATGCCAATTCCAAGTTTTCCCAAAATCGGCACCGGGTTAGAATGAGCCTCTTGGCTTAAGACTTTTTTGGGTATATCTTCATGGGCCCCAACCAGCTGTCCAGTAAAGAGTATTTCATAACACCTCACGGTGTCTAGTAGCCTACTTTCTTAGGTGAAAAAGCGGCTGGAACACGATTAGGCATGCAACCAAGAAGCCTATGCTGAAGGGGAAGATGTACCACATGTCTGTGAAGCCTGCTACGGTGGCGGCGATAGGAGGCGTAACGGAGACTATCAGCCCCTCTATGAGAAAGTAGACACTGAAGCTGAGTCCTCTATCTTCTGCCTGGGTCAGGTCGGCAACCATGGTGTTTAGAGGCGACCATGCACTGTTATGGAAGAAGGCGTAAAGTAGATAGCCGAGGACGAGTAATGGAAGCTGAGCGGACCCCGCTAAGATCATGAGTGAAAGAATGCAGCCGAGCATGAGGATATCAAGAGCCCTCTTCGCCCCCATCTTCTCTCCAAGGTATCCACCATTCAGAGCACCCGCTATCCCCATGAAAGGTCCCAGTCCGAAGATCAAGCTGGCTGTGGCCTCGGAGAGTCCTCTCTTCGTCACGAGATATGCAGTCATGAAGGTTGAGATTCCAGTGTTTCCCACCTCCCTTAACCCGATTGCCACGAGAAAGGTCAAGAATGCGGTGGAGAAGACGAGTGGTAGCCTTCCTGACGATTCCCTCTTTTCAGATTTGTTCCCCTCGCTTCCAGACGTATGGAATTGCGGAGACCTCAATAAAACGAACCCCCAGACTAATATCGGGACGGACCAGAAGATGTAGATCATCCTCCAACCTGTTGTCGAGAGGAAGATCGATAAGCTGAGGAGCCCGATGGCTGCGCCGAAGCTTCCGAGAGCGTTGTGGGAGCCCATCGATCTATTCATCCTATCCTGCTTGACGAGCCGGCTTATGAGGCTGAGACCTGAGATGTGGTATATGGCAGAAGAGACCCTCATCGCGGAGACGCCTAGAACCAGCAGCCAAAAATTGTTCGTTTGGCTGATAGCCAGCGCCGAGAGCCCTTCCACGACCATGCTCGTGAACAAGAGATATTTTGCGTTGATTCGGTCTGCCAGAAATCCAGCTGGCAGATTCATAAGGAGCTGAAAGAGGCTTGGAATCGTGGCCACAAAAGAGGCTTCGAGGAGGCTCAAGCCGAATTCTCGTATGAAGACCGGGATAAGAGCCACCTGTATGAGAAAATAGACTTCGAGGAACATGTGCGTCACACAGACCGTCCAGAAACGCATCTCCATTTCAGGCATGCCTAACCTCTCCCAGTTGAAATCTTCCAAGAATAAAAGACGTATAAGATAAAAACATACCTACAAACGCCGGTTGTGAGCACCTGCGCTCTGGAAATCCCTCAGACGCTTTCCCAAAAAGTGAGTGCGAACATACCTGTACGTTCCACGGTTAAAACCTCATGCCACTGCATAGTCTTGGGAGACACAAAGACGACAGGACGACACGACGGCAAAACGGGTCAAAGGAAAAAGTGGGAATGAAAAAGATCTCGCTCAAGCAACCTTCAAATTAACAGCTCTGATATTTTCATGGGAGGAGGCGAATCAGAGCTGTATCTTTCATGGGACAAGCCTGTGATCGTGCTTCACAGGGAAAAATTGAAAAGCCTGAAAGGAGAACATCTACCGTGGTCAAGGTTAGGAGGCTTTATCATTGAAGGAATTGACAATCTCAAGTCCTGTGTTCAAGAATAATGGATTTATCCCCCAAAAGTATACATGCGACGGCAACGATGTTAATCCACCGCTGAATATTGAAGGTGTACCGAAAGAGACACAAAGCCTTGCCTTAATAGTTGATGATCCAGACGCTCCCATGGGAACATGGGACCACTGGGTTGTCTGGAATATACCTCCAGCGGAAAAGATAATGGAGAACAGCGTTCCAGGAACTGAAGGATTGAATGATTTTCGCAGGCGTTCATACGGAGGACCATGTCCACCTTCCGGTACACATAGATACTTCTTCAAGGTTTACGCTTTGGACACAAGACTAGATCTTAGTCCCAGTTCAAGGAAGAAAGATGTTGAAAGAGCGATGAAAGGACACGTTATTGCAGAGGGCGAACTCGTGGGGCTTTATAGAAGAAGATGACTTGGTTTCCAACCAAGCAACGTTTCGCATGAGACAGATGCGCCTTCAAATTTGGCTCTGGATCTGAGCTCTCCTTTCAAGCCTAACCGGGGGTTGAATACTTAATTTGTCGATCCGTTGCGATTTTTCTTTAGGCCTTCCATTCCCCTGCCTTCATGGATGAAGCCATTTTTGGTTAGGATCTTGAACCTATTCCATTTCGGGTGGATTATGAGAAGCACTGACACGGTGCAGGCTTCGATAGTGTCTTCGCTTCTGCTCCTTTTTCACTGTCATGTCTCTTGGCTACTTCGATCAACTTGTTAGACAAATCCTTAAATCGCCCTGTTGTGGTTTTTGTTGTTATGATTAGGCCAAGCTGAGGTATCAAGCTTGCGGAGATACATACTCAACTTCGTCATCGGATTAATCATTCTCTCAGCTGTGGCTTGGTTAATCGTCACTTTTGCGAGGTATCCTGAGGTTAAATATCTTCCGTTGCACACCTTGAGCACACTATTCCGAATCACGGCCACACTTTTGATTTCGATTGCTTGGGGGGTTTCCTTCGGCATATTAGCCGCCACAAATAGGGCGGCATCGCTGGTTCTCACACCTTTCATAGACCTTCTGCAGTCAATTCCAATACTTGGATATTTCCCGATGGTTATAGGCTTCCTATTTGCATTAGGGCCCTTGGGCGTTGAAATTTCTGTCATAATCCTGCTTTTCACATCCATGGCTTGGGCCATCTTCTTCGGTGTGTTAGGTGCGGTCAGAGGTATCCCAGTAAACGTTGTTGAGTCCGCGCGAAGTTTTGGTTTAAGAGGATGGCGATATATTAGGCACGTAGTACTGCCCGCAGTTATCCCAGCAGTGGTTTCAGGAGCAAACCTGGCATGGTGTGACGGTTGGTTCTTCATGATAGCTGCAGAATACATTCAATACCAAGGGCAGATTACACCACCGCCTTCAGGCGGATTGGGGTACCTCCTTGCAACAGTTGCTTACTATTACAAAGACATGAATCTTGCCATAATCCTGCTATTATACATAACTTTTATCGTCGTATACTTCAACATTCTAACCTGGCACAAGCTCACGGAGCGAGCGAGCACAGGTACATTTAAACCCGTGTTCATGATGGATCTCTCTGGAGTAGGAAAACTTGGGTTCTCAAGGGCAACTAGTTGGCTGCGTTTCAGTGGGCAACGTTGGACGAAACCCTTTTTCGTCACTTCTCAAAGATTACGAAAATACACTCGCATCGAGAAAATCGTCGCGTTAGTCCTGGCTTTCTCGGTTGTTTTCTTCATTCTCTATCGAGAAAGTGAGCATTTCCCTACTTTAGCCACAATCCGCGGAGGATTCAACGAACCGCCTGCCGAGGAACTCAGTCTCCTGCCAGTACTGATTGCCCTTACAATGGGGCGCCTCACGATTGCCTATGGAATATCCCTTGCGTTCGCAATAAGCTTGGGAATCTTGGCTGCCGAGCATAAGAGATTAGCGGCGGTTATATATCCTCTCTACGATATTGGGCAGGGCGTGCCGATTCTCGCTCTGTTTCCAGTTCTTTTTCTTGGACTAAACCAGGTATTGGGAACACCAAGAATTGCCCTCGAACTTACGTGTATTGTGATGCTGGTTCTAGACATGATATGGTACATGTTTCTCAATGTTGTAAGTGCGGTGAAGAATATACCCACAGAGATAAATGAGGTTGGCAGACTTTTTGGATTTAAGGGTTTAAAGAGAGTTACACACTTGGTCATTCCCTGCGTTCTGCCGTCCATCGTCACGGGAAGCATACTCTCATGGGGAACCGGCTGGAACACCATAATATTTGCGGAATACTTACCCTCAACCGAGCCAAACGTTCCGCCCCTCTCAGTCCCAGGCATCGGCTCACTACTGGACAGAGCGGGATACGAGTATGGCAACACTGTTCTACTCATCTTCTTCCTCGGAATAATCGCAGCGATCGTTCTCTCTATGGAGGGATTTCTTTGGCGCCGTCTCCTCAGAAAATTTGAGAAATATCATGTAGAGGTGTAGATATTGTCCGTTCTTGAGGTGGAAAGCGTCACCAAAACTTTCATGGAGAACAAATCCAAAATCTTCGCCTTAGATAACGTGAGTCTGTCGATTGGAAATGATGAGTTCACCTGCCTGGTAGGACCTTCCGGTTGTGGAAAATCTACTCTCCTCCGGATAGTAGCAGGTTTGGAAAAAGCTGATTCCGGCAAAATATTGTTCCATGGGCAGCCCATTACCCAACCAAATCCAAAAATCTCTATGATTTTCCAGCTTTTCGGTCTGTTGCCATGGAAAACCGCGCTGGAAAACATTGAAGTGCCTCTGGAAGTGCTGGGCATTGAAAAAGAGGAGCGAATCCGTACCGCTCAGGAATATTTGAGAATGGTGAGGCTTGATGGATTCGAAAACACCTACCCCCATGACCTTTCAGGCGGAATGAAGCAACGTGTAGGAATTGCAAGGGCATTGGCCTTGAAACCAGAAGTCTTGCTGATGGATGAGCCCTTCTCCTCACTAGATGAGCTTACCGCTAAAACCCTCCGTGAACTAGTGCTCGACATTTGGCGAAACCCAGACTTGCCGACAAATACCTTCATAATGGTAAGCCACAATGTCGAAGAAGCAGTATACATGGCGGACAGAGTCATAGTGATGTCGCCTCGACCAGGAAAAGTTATTGGTGAAGTGAAAATTGACATCCCGAGACCCCGCACTCAATACCTAAGGGAACCTGTATACTTCAAATCTGTAGATGAGGTTGTAGAGATGCTGGAGAAAGGTAAAGCGCCAACATCCTAGTGCAAGTAGTTCCGAATTTTTCTCTTAGAAGAAGTTGGTAAGTGCAGACTTACGCAGTACTCATGCCTGGTTATGCCTTGTGGCTGTCCTCCCATAATTCTTTTTGTAAAGGTTCATGGCATACTTAATTATCTTCTTAGCCTCTCCGGCTTCCTTCCGAGCCTTGAAACTGACAAACTTTCTTGGTTCTAGCCGTTTATACGTTTCAAAGAATTCTCTTATCTCTATCAAGAGGTGAGGATGAACATCCGTTACATCTTTGAAGCCGTCGAACCTAGGGTCCTTTATTGGAACAGATAATATCTTCGGATCTTCTCCCTCCTCATCCTCCAGGATTAGTGCACCTATGGATCTCGCTTGATTATGCATCCTCATCCTATAGTCAAGAAGGATAAAGACGATTGCGATAAAATATGTGGATGGGTCGATATGTCGGGCAGTTGTGATTGTTGTTGCAATGTCAACTTTGAAAAGGTAAAGGTACATCAAGAATGCCAGTGTGCCTATCGCTTGTAAGAGGGCAGTCTTCCATGTGACCTTGTATTTCATGGAATTCATGATTTGCTCCCTGCAATAACTGCAAAGGGCTTATGGCACAATTATGGTTTATCCATTTCCGCCACAAATTACCTCAAAATTCCAGCTTGTTTTTTCAACTAGTTCCAGAAACTCGGATTAAGTTTTACATGCTCATAAATATTCGAGTTATCAAGGTTGTTTCTATTGATCTCTCTGATTAGATTTTTAAGGTGGCTAGTCGGAAATGGGTCTGTTAGAAGAGAGGTTTAACATTGCAATTCGGCATTAGTGTCCAGGAGATTTGGGGATGGCTTGGACAGTTCGATGAGTGGCTTAAAGGCCTCGCCTTGCAGTATGGTTATCTGGGCATCTTTCTTGTCAGTTTAATAGGTGCTTCGTCAATAATCATTCCAATACCTTACACTATACTCATCTTCTGGATGGGCAAAA
>CAZQDW010000012.1:6203-15188 GCA_964592315.1 uncultured Candidatus Bathyarchaeia archaeon | reverse complement strand
CTTCAAGGCTCACGATGCCGAACGGCTCGTAGATTGAAGGGAATACACAAACATCCGCGGCAGCATAATGCAAGATGCGTTCTTTTTCAGGCACAAATTCAAATCGATAGACCACTCGTCCATCTATCCCTAGCCGATGAGCTAACTCCATAATATCCTTTTGTTCTTCACCTCTTCCTAGTATTACGAGTTTTGTTTTCGGAAACTCATCAATGATTAATGGGAGGGATTGAATAAGGTTTCTAACTCCCTTCACCCAAGTGAGTCTTCCAACAAAGAGAAGCATCTTCCAGTCTTCTTCAAGATTGTATCTTTTCCTAATGTTCCTTACATCTTCATCTCGTACCCTTCTCCGGTTATATTCTTCCGGGTCTACACCATTCCAGACCACATCGATTTTCTTCTCCTGCCAGCCATGACGTACTAAATCTTCCTTCATGGCGTGACTAACAGTTACGATTCTGTCGGCTGCTCCAGCGGAAGCCGTCTCCAAATGAGATACAACTTCAGATCCTTGGCTTCCACTCCTGCCCCACTCGGTTGAATGAACGTGAAATGCTAAAGGTATCTCTAACTGGTTCTTTATCGTCAAACCTGCTATGCTACTAAGCCAGTCGTGAAAGCAAACCAAATCGTACTCGTACTTTTCCTTCTTGACCAAGTCATTCAAGAACTTTGTAGCTGATAGTATGTTGTAAATGAAGACATCGTTGAAGAACCTTATGCTGGTGCCCCATTTCCTAAGGTCATCTGTTACGAATAGAGGAAAAATGTTGGTGGCATCAGCGATCAAGGGTCTGTGAACCTCAATTCCTTTCACTATCTCTCTTACAGGCAGGTTTCCTGGGTTAAGGGTGAAGACTGAGACATCATGTCCGAGTTCCGCAAACTCTCTTGTAATATAGGCGCCGTAGGTTCCGAGCCCACCGACAAGAACTGGAGGATACTCCCACACGAAGAATCCTATTCTCATTCTCTACTCCACCAGACCTTCTTTGAGATAACTGAACAGTTATTCCTCAGAATTGAAAATATGAAGCTCTTGGAGCAAGCGTTCACCTCATGCCCTGCCAATATCTAAGCAAGTTCATCAAAGGAGATTTTAAAGATACCAATTCACCCGCAAGCTCTACGCCATATGGAACCGCTAGACCCGTAATATGCATTGAACGGAGTAACCTTCTAGGAGTAGTCAACTCATCACCTACAGATTCTGCTAAGCTTAATCATACCCCGCTGCAGTAATAAGTATAAGGCAGAGCTTCGTCAATTGACCGTCTACTTAAAAGAGTGCTTAAGAGCCTGTCATTCGCATGGGAATCAAATGAATAATTTTACAATGCGTCCGTCTTCGTTATGAAGACTACTCAGGTTTAGCGGAAAAACGGCTCTTTAAGTTTAGATGGATCTCTTAGAAACGTAAATGCCTCGGGGTTTTCCTTAAAGGCTGTTAGAAGGGGCTTCTTGGGAAATATATGCGGCGTGTCTCTATGCTCCATAACTCTTATTTCAGGTGGCTCACCGTAATTCTTGTTTTTCTCAAATATCCCTCCTGCAAGCTCATAATAAGCTGCTCCTCCATGCTTCCTGTACGGTTCATATATTGGCTGAAAGCTTGAGCAGACAAGATTACTAAGGATAAGGCTTCTAGCTGATGGATTTATGGTGACATGCCCATAATTTGGCGGGATCAGAACCTTAGCTCCCTCAGCAGCTTCTATTAGTATAACCTCCTCAATCTTGCCCTCTCTCTCCCTCTGAAAGAGGAAGTGCGCTTCCCCTCTAACTACAGAGTATAATTCAGGGTAGCTTAACCCTCTAGCGGCTTCAGGATGATAGTGGCCAAGCGTCTTAGCATATTCTCTTCCAATTAGTCGTGGAGGCATTACCGTAACGTCATGTCTTAAGCCCATGTTTCTAAGCGTCTCATCTAGTGAGCCAGCAACATTCCTGTACATGTAGTAGATAGGCGTACTTGGGTTAGATTCCTTGGCAACCTCCTCATCGAATAATACTTCCAAGATTTCTCCAAGCCTTCTTACGTCAGGCTCAAGCTTCATACCGGGAAACTCGATTAAGCTACTGGACTCATCAAATCTAACAATTAATCCTACACCAAGATCAACTCTCATTTGCATATCGCCATACCTCCATTAGGGATCCTTACCTCTATATCTCGACATAGAAATAGCGGCTTCTATGGGAATGCATGTTAAGAAACCAAGTCCCTAAGGGATATAATGCCTAAAGGTGACTTATCGGCCTCATTTTCATCCTTACATTGAATGCTGCCCCGATCTTTGTAACAACGATTATTCTAGGATCATATTTACCAGGCTCTGTTCGGGAACGTGTTTGTGTGGATATATCCTCACCCCAACGAGATTGCATCCCGCCTCCAGTGTAACGTCATCTGCCAAAACTGAAGTTTGGAGAACCTTGGTAGCTTTGATCGGATTGGATTTGATGGTTGAATGCCTGCCTACGATGCTTCCGCGTATTTCGGCGTTATCTTCTACTACGACCCGATCCATTATGGCGGATCTTTCTATGACTGCGTTTCTTCCAATCCGGCTGTAGTTGTCGATGCACGAGTCCACTATTCTTACGCCGTCTGAGATCATGCAGTGCCTTCCAATCAAGACTGAGCCTTCAAGTTCTATCGTTCCTTCATTTGCTTTTCTTATTATGTCTTCTCTCCTCCGAAGAGACTCGATGCTTTCTCCCTGAATCCATATAGTGGAATCTTCGGCTATTCTACCGCCGAAGTCTTGCAAGCTTTTCAATTGACCGTGAAGTATACCTTCCATCGCCTCAAGATACCTCTCCGGCGTTCCAGCATCATACCATGCCCCACTAAGGACATAGCCATAGACAGGTCTACCCGTCTCTACGATGTAAGGTATTAAATCGTAACCGAAGTCTAGACGCTCGCTCTGTATCATCTCTTGAACCTTACTCTCTTCAAAGATCTCTCTAATCTGCGGAGAGGCTAGGTAAAGCCCAGTGTTAGCCAAATTTGATGGCGCTTCCTTCGGACGGGGTTTCTCAACGAACCTTGATATCCTCATGTCACTATCAACTTCAGCTATTCCGTATCCGGTAACATCGGTTACCGGCATCAACCCGATCGTCATGAAAGCCTCTTTGCTCTGGTGAAAAGCTAGGATAGTTTCAAGATCTATCTCGAATATGTTATCACCTTGAACGGCGAAAACTGGGTCTTTAACGTCATAGTACTGAATATTTACTCTCGCTGAGTCAGCGCTTCCATAGTCTTCTATGTTTGGCTGATACTTTATGTGGACACGAGGTTCAATCTTGTATCTGGCTGAGAAGCCGACACCAGACTCGAAGTAGTCATGTAGACTCTTATAGTTGGTGTATCCTTTCACTCCGAAAATGAAGTTTCTCACTCCCTGCCTAGCCAAAGACAGTATGGATATCTCGATAAGGGGGCGGTTCAAGAGCCTTATGCACGCTTTCGAACACTCTGCCGTTAGGGGTAGTAAACGCTTCGCTATCCCGCCAACTGGAATTATGACCCTTAACGATTCAGAACTATAATGGGCCAAGATACTCATCTCCCCAAGTAAATGTTCATGTTCCAAGTAACATTTAAACAAAAAGAGGGGTGTGCTTGATGTTAATTCAGTGAATGAGGGCCTCCTTTAATTGCCGCTTCCCGTTTCAGAACGCCCTCGTTTTGAGGTCTCTTGTAAGAGATCTACTCATGAGTTTTCTCTTCTGAGTCAAGAGACGTTTGAGTCTGTTTGTCAACTCATCATAAACATTAGGCAACTCCCAGCCTTGATGGGTGTAGGTGACGATGTCTTTAGGGCTTCCATAGGACAGGCCACCACTTGACTCTATTGTCACAAACCCTATTTTTGCCAGATTCTCAGTTCCTTCGATCGACCGCCGGGTTCATTCACAACACTTGAATTCGCAGTTCAGTCGATCGAAAACGCCCATTATCTACTCTACTTCCTACGTCCTCAGTGAACTGTGTCTGGTCAGAGGACGAGAATACTTTCAGCTGCCGATCTTTTAAGAGGGGACAGTGAAGAGGAAACAATTTCCGCCGGTAGTTATTGGGTTAGATTGTACCTAATGGTTTACGTGATCTATCTCTGAATCAGAGGTTTCGAATAGATTACCTATGCTGTAATCTCACTTTTTCCCTGCGATTGTAGACAACTCATCCCATCTGAGTTTGACTTCATTGTAAACTTTAGACTTCAATTGCTCAGGGGAGAGTCCTACGCCCTTAAGATTTGATAGCTTTGCCGCGAGCTCTTCATCGCCGACTACCTTGTTAAGCCAATTTTGAAAGTCTTCGCGTTCTAAATGGAAGGCGATTGAGCGAGGTTCAACCTCGGAAAGACATTGACAGAAATCTTGGAGGCTATTGGCGGTCTTTCCAGTTGGCATATCTACATCCATATAGAAGCTGAACGCCTTATCCTGAGGCACAGAGCTGAGTAATTTCTTCGCTTGAGCGCTAGTGATTCTCGGCCTTACTGTAGGTCGGCGAGGCTTCTTCTTGAAAGGTGCTGTAAGAGACAACCTTTTACCATCAGCTTGCGCAGTGACCTCAACGATATTTAAATCTTTCTCACTCAGATTTCAAATATTCTCAACCGTTCTAGAGCAAGCAATAGCTAGCGCTTGAATTTCTTCAGCCTTTGCATTCGAAAGTCTGAAAACCGCTTGGTCTGGTCATACGTTCAAAGCTGCAAAACAGATAGCGATGACGAAGGCAAGCTCATAGGAATGGCTGATTTCCTTTTGAGATAAGGTTGTTGCTCCTATGTCAAAGGCGCTTCAGCTCTTGCAAACGAAGTTTAGCTGCATCATGCACCTTTCTTCTCAGGTCTTCTCCGTTCAGATTCATGTTTCGGATCGTACTTATTCGCTTAGCGAGTCCCACATCTCCTAAGCCTTGAAACCAGTTTTCAAAATCTTTTCTTGTAGCATGAAACTCTATGGATTTAACGTCGACTTTCTGAATCTTATCGCAGAAATCTGACAGGCTGTTCGCATAGATGCCTAAATGTTGGTTTATGTCCGTGTAGAAATGAAAGGCTTTGTCCACTGGCAGGTCGTTCAACATTTTCGCAGCGTGCGTCTTATCCATTTTGGGTATGCCTATGGCTTCTTTGCCTAGGTCTGTGATGGCATAGGAACCGTTTTGGGGCGTGGAGGCATGGCCTTCTCTTTTGAGTCGAAGTAGATACATTGTTGTTGCTGAGACTTTCAACCCTATTCTTTGGGCAACATCCTTCGGCCTCATAGGCCGTCCTTCCTCCCACAGTTTCTCCAGAATCTTCATTTTCACTTCAACGAAACCCATTGCCTAACCATCCCCCTCAAAGCAACGCCAAGGATAGCGATAAGTTCGTGTTTTCAGACTTTTACTTATATATTAGAGGTACGGTTGTTCCGTATATAATGCGTGTTGTTCTCGGGCGAGTCTGCTTTGAAGATGGCTGTGCTAGTGTACGAGTATCCTCCGAAAATCGTTGGGGGGTTGGGCACGTACGCGGCTGAGATTACGCGGAGATTCGTGCTCTCAGACCACGAGGTAACGGTGTTCACCATGAACGATGACATGGGAAGTCTTCCAACTAGGGAGCTGTGGCGGGGAGTGGATGTTCATCGTCCAATTCACATCGACATTTCCGATTGTTTGCTAGATGTGACTGCTGAAGACATCAAAAAATGGGGGAGGGGGATTCATTTGTTCGCCAAGATTCTCGTCTATAATTTCTTGTCCGCCTCGAAATTGGTGAACGAACTGGTTCGAAGGGAAGATTTCCTGTACGACATTGTCATCGCCCATGACTGGCTCTCTGCCATGGGCGGCATGGCCATCAAACGCGAGTTAGGCCTGCCTTGTGTTTTCCACGTACATTCCACTGAAAAGGGGCGAAGTATGGGCAACGGCTCCGAGGTCGTAAGCAGCATCGAAAGTCGCGCGGCTCAGACAGCAGACATTATAGTCACGGTTTCCAGCGCTATGAAAGATGAATTGATAGGCTTGGGCTTTCCGGCCGAAAAAATTCGAGTGGTTTACAACGGGGTGGACCCTCAAAAATACAGTCGAGAACAAGTCAGCAGTGAAAAAGTGGCGGAAGTTCGAGGGCGATACGGGCTCAAGGAGAGCGACCAGATGGTGCTCTTCCTCGGTAGACTGGTCGGGGTTAAGGGCGTGGACAAACTTGTCGCAGCTATGCCTCATGTTTTGCAGAGGGCCCCAAACGCCAAACTCATCATCGTTGGTGTAGGAGACATGCAAGACTACTTAACTAGACTAGTGCAGGAGCTCAAACTTCAAGACGCTGTCAGATTCCGCCTCGAATTCATTCCTGAAGAGGAGCGAATCGCCCATTACGCCGCCTGCGACGTAGCGGTTTTCCCAAGCCTATATGAACCCTTCGGCATAGTCGCTCTCGAAGCGATGAGCATGGAAAAACCAGTTGTAGTTGGAGCCAATGGCGTAAGCGGAATGCGAGAAGTCGTGGTCCCAGCCGGCCAAGAGCAGAGCGGCTTTCACGTCAACCCAAATGACTCAATAGATATCGCTCGAGGGATAACCAGTGTCCTACAAGATCCTCAACAGAGCAGGACTCTCGGTCAAAACGGCAGGAAGCGAGTGCTTCAAGAGTTCAGTTGGGATGTAATCGCTGAGAAAACAGTCCAGGTTTACGGTGAACTCTTGGAATCCAAGAAAGCCTAAGACCCACTCAGAGCCTTTCGTGCAGGGAGAGGATATGTCCAAAGCCGCCGCTGAGATGCGCAAAGATTACCTCCTCGACAGCTGGACCGTCATTGCCACAGAGAGGAAAAAACGGCCGGTCGACTTCGTTAAGGCACTTGAAAGGAAAGATGTTGGCGTATGCCCCCTCGAACCTGGAAATGAACATATGACTCCTCCGGCAGTCCTTGTCTATCTTCCGGCAGAAAAAGGAATCAGGAAGGACATGGACCTTAACAATTTGCGCCACAAAAACTGGCTTGTCAGAGTGGTGCCGAACCTTTATCCTGCGTTTACGCCTCCTAAAGGAGGAGAGATCAACGCCGTGAAAGAAGCGTTTGTGGCGGCTGAGGCGACTGGGCATCACGAAGTTCTGGTCGAGTCACCAGACCACAATGAACATATGGGGGTTGCGCGAGTCTCTCAACTAGTTCATGTAGTCAACGCTTGCATTGACCGTTTGCGCGAGCTCAGCTCAAAGCCTTATGTGCGTTACGTTTCCATTTTCAGAAACCATGGGTTAGAAGCAGGCGCATCTCTTTCGCATGCTCACACTCAGTTGATAGCGACGCCTATCTTGCCTAAGAAAATTGAAGAAGAATCTCAAGCAAGCGAGAAACTCTTTCAGCAGGACGGTAAGTGCATCTTCTGCAAAATTGTCGAAAAAGAGGAGAAGAGTGATCGTTTCGTCTGGGGGAATGCCGATTTCATGGTTTTTGCACCTTGGGCAAGCGTTCACCCCTTCGAATTCTGGGCTTTCCCAAAGAAGCATCAATGCAGTTTGCTGGACTTATCGGAGAATGAAGTCAAGGCGTTTGCTGAAACGCTAAGAGTGAGCCTAGGCGGCTTGTACTCTCTACTAAACGATCCGCCCTATAACTTCGGCTTTCATCAAATAGTCGCTAAGTCATGTGACCACTTTCATTGGCATCTTGAAGTCTATCCGAAACTGACCGTCTGGGCTGGTTTTGAGAAGAATACTGAAATGTTCATAAATGTGGTTTCGCCTGAGGACGCTGCCACAAGCCTGCGAGAAGCTATGCTTGATGAAGAAAGAAAGGTATTAGCCTAGGAAACCTTGCTGTAGAGCGTCAAGACTTTTATTATTCTAGTTTGTGTTAAATGGTGTTTCTGGCGCCTACCTTACAGCGGTAGAGTTAGAATCTGCTGTTCATACGTCGGTCTATTCGCCAGAACGTCTTCCACATAGGCTCTCAACAGCTCTGCTACGCTCCAAGCCTGTGCTATACAGCCATTTGGCCGATGAGGCGAGTCTCCATCGAAGATCTCACAGATCGTTCCTAAGCCTGCCTTGAACATCCCCTCTTTGAAGAGTGGTTGCAAGAAGTTCTTGAAGGCGAATTCTCGCCACTCGGCTTCGTAGTTCTTGACTTTTAGATAAGCTGAAACGAAAGGACCTAGTAACCAAGGCCAAACGGTTCCGTTGTGGTAGGCTCTATCCCTTTGAGCCCAGTCGCCTCCGTATTTACCCATGTAGCGGGGGTCATCATTAGACAGAGTTCTCAACCCGTAAACGACCCAAAGTCTTCTCCAAACAGCTTCCACAATCTTCTCTGCCATAGTCTTGTCAAGCATCGTAAAGTCTAAGGAAACCGCGATGATCTGGTTGGGTCTTAAGGAGTTGTCTTTCTGTTCATCGTTCATTACCACGTCAGATAGATAGCTTCTCTGCGGGTCCCAAAATTTTTCAAGGAAGCTCCTCTTCACTCCATCGGCCATGGAAAGATAGTGGCCTGCCTTCTCATCTTGCTCGAAGTGTGTGGCTAGGAGTTGCATGATTTTCAGAGCATTATACCATAAGGCTTGAATCTCCACAGCTTTGCCTTCCCTGGGTGTAATAGGTTCGCCCGCCACAACAGCGTCCATCCAAGTGAGTTGAGGACCATGCCAGATCAATCCATCATGGTCCATGTGGATGTTAAACGCGGTTCCGTTCACATGATGTTCAATTATCGATTCAAGTTCGTCCCACAATGTTTTTCGGATGAATTGGAAGTCACCTGTATACTTCAGGTATTGAAAGACTGCGTTGACGTACCATAAGCTAGCGTCAACTGTATTGTAAGCTGGCTTGTCTCCGGCGGTGTCTGGAAATCTATTCGGAATTATGCCATCTCTGCAGTATTCTTTGAAAGTTGTCAAGATCTGTCTGGCATCTTCAAATCTTCCAGTTACAAGGGTCAGCCCAGGTAAGGATATTAAGG
>CAZQDW010000012.1:0-6193 GCA_964592315.1 uncultured Candidatus Bathyarchaeia archaeon | reverse complement strand
CCAGTCTTCAAACCAGTGGTAGCCAGCGATAACTGACTTGGTTTTGGTGGACTCACGATTCACGATGAAGGCGTCGGCTGCGAGAACGAGCCACCTCAGCCATTCCTCGAACTTGATATCCGAGTATCTCTTCTGAAAATTGCTGAGTATATCACTTCGCCGTTTAAACTCTGCGTTGTAAAGCGCTTCAAGGCTATAATGGTCTCTATATATTAGAGATGAAAGCAGGTTCTCGACCTCTTCCTCACTCTTCCCCGCGACCGCGATCATGAAGAACTTCTTGTTTTCGTCTGGGGCTACTTTGAGTTCGAAAAACCCTGGCTTAAAATTGTTATCTATGCTGCTCTCTCCTCTGGAGGCGTCGACTCTAAAGTATGTTTGCATCCATTCTCCCGGTTCTGCTCTGTACTGCCCTTCGGTTGAAAGCAAAGTTAAAGTGGAGAGTTTGGTTGTCGGTTGAACGGTCACTCCCTTGTCAAAAGTTTTCTGGAAGAATCCCCAAGGCAGGTTTCTCTCTGTAACCGTGTGAAAGTGCCTGGAGTTAACAAAGGGTGTTACATTTATGAGAACAATATCATTGCTGTTGTTCGATGCTTCATAATTGATTAATGTAATGTTCTTTCCAAGCGGCATGAACAACGTCTTCTTGAGCTTAAATCGTTCATCAGCAATGTAAGTAAATGTGGGCAGCGGAGAGAGGGAGAAACCATAGAGGTTTCTGTAACCTTCTGGTTGCAAGCCGCGCTTAGATTCATTAGCGCCGAAAGAATATGTTCGATTGTTGACAACAACCATTTCCTCTAGCCTGGTCAGTAGAACGCGGCGGTCGACCGGCGGATTGAAGGCAGCGACGAGTAGACCATGATACTTCCGAGTGTTAACTCCAAGAATAGTGGAGGAAGCGTAGCCCCCCAAACTGTTCGTCACAAGCCACTCTGTATTTAGAGCTGCATCTAAATCCAAGAATGTGCTTGGGTCAACGTTTATTCTCGGCAAGGCTGTGTCTGATACTTTAGCCTTGGCATTTTTCATAGCCATATCGATTTAGATTTCTCATTCCCAAAACTTAATCCCGCCGGTTCAACCTGCAGATTGCAGTATCTTGTCGATTCTTCGCTTATACCGAATTGAAAAGATTAACCGTTTTCGAACTTTAAAGTTTTGAAACAGAGGTTCAAAAAAGCAATTTTTTCCCGCGAGAAGAATGCTTATCGCGCTTTCACAGGTATTCAAGCGACGAAAGAATCCTTGGAAACTTCTTGCTATGTAGCACGCGAGACTAACGGGGGACGCTAACTGTCTTTGAAGAAACCTTTTTGAAAGCGTTTCGTCAAGTGTTAGCTGGACGAGGATGCCGGGATAGCCAAGCTAGGTATGGCGTCGGCTTGCTATCGATTGAGCGCAGAGAGCCGATGACCCTTCTGGGTCTCGTGGGTTCAAATCCCACTCCCGGCGCCAATTACTTCTCGTTATTTGGTCTGAGTTGACAAAAGTTAGTAGACTTGGATCAAAAACCTCTCAAATGTCCAGAATAGAAAGTCGGAACCATATTCTTCATGTAATGCATATATCGCATATTTTGCTGTCAAGACTAGGCAAGGAACTCTGACACATTTCGCAGAGTAGTCGCTCACTCCTAATGTAGTTGCATGCCTCGCACAACTTGCGTAGCACAATCACCATGTCGGTCTCTTCTCTGGCTAATTCATATGCGAGCTCCGACAGGATCTCTCTAGCTCTCGTGGATTTATTGACCATATCGATAGAGTCGCTTCCCCTAACTCCTTTAAGGTACTGGGTCACGGCGGCTGGAGTTACGCCCATCTTATCCGCTACTTCGCCTGGTCCCAGCTGACCTCTCTCGACCATCTCTCTCGATATAATGGCCCGCATCGCAGGCAGAATTTGAGAAACAACGATCAAGCAAGGTGGCTTCAACGCTCTCACAACCATTTAACGCTGTTAAACTAATCCACCAAGGCAGGACGCTATATAAGAATTCGCATCGAGCATCAACAGCAGGACCGTGAAGATTCTCCTCAGACCTCGTATGGAGGAGGACTTAACGCCGTTAAGTTAATTAGGGCGATTGGTCCATATTAACGCCGTTAACAGCTCTTCTAAAGCACCCTCAGGAAAGTGGGACTATGGCTGAATCAGCCTTTGAAGAGACTGAAAAAGGCCAAGGTTTCGCAAAGTCCGAAAAGAGGATGAGTCCACTTCATCTCGATGATGATTTGCAAAGAGTCCGCCCAAGATTCGATGAGTCTCGGTTACATATATCACCAGAGGTTGAGAGGTTTCTCAAGAAAGCGCCCGTCACAAAGAAAACCAAAGTCAACATGAAAACGGAGAGCAAACAAAACGAGAACCTAAGACATCTGTTCAACGCTATCAAGAATCGAAGAAGACTCGAGATTCTTCAATTGCTATCAATGCATCCGCACAATCTCGAAGAGATAAGAGCTAACCTGAAAGACAAAGGATTCTACCACAGCCTGAACACTGTGGCAAAGTATATCGAGCCCTTAATAGAGGCGGGTCTCATCAGAACCGCGAATAACAAATACATATCAACCTCGCTCGGAAAAGAGATTCAAGAAATCTTGGGCGAGCAAGGCCTGGAAGCATTTTCACCTCACTCGAATTGCTACGAGGAACTGTGTATACAAGCTCTGAGACCTGGAAGAAAAACCTATCACGAGCTTACCGCCATTTTTGAGCAGTCGACTCTCCAGAGAGTTCTAAAAAGACTCGAAAAAGCCGGACTGGTCGTTAAGAACCACTCGCCTGATCACGTCTTCTTCTCTGCTACACCTGGGAAGCCGAATAGCAGACTCTCTCCTACTGAAAGAAAAATTCTCAACGCTATCAAGAAGAACCGTACCTCAGGAGTTCCCGCCCGCGGACTTTCTAAGCTTGTTGGAATAAACCTTAGAAGAACCTACAAGTATCTTAGCAGACTCAAACAAAAGAAAAGAATCGTACAATGGCGGAAACCTGTAAGCTATGACCTTACGAAAAAGGGTGAGAGTGTCGCTAGATGCTTAGAGGAGATTGCGAGCTCCAGACCTAAGTTTGTACAAGAGTCTTCGATTGAACTTGGACTCGACACCTATGGCGCGACTAAGAATGATGCGTTTATGGCAATTAGATTGAGCGGCGAGAAGGGAGTTCTACAGTCTGATCTATGGAAGAAACTTGGCTGGGATGGGAGAGAAGGATCCAGACAAGTAAGAAGACTGGAGAAGAAGGGGTTCATAAAGAGGAGGAAGGAACTTCGCGCCGGCAAATGGACCTATAGAATATTTCCCGTTCGCAAATTCTCAAGCGTCGACTCAATCATTAAGGTGCCTTGCGCAGGTTGCGACGAGGATCTTTCAGGGAAATGTCCAAATACGACTCTGACGCCGGACATTTGTCAAAAACTCACAAGATGGTTGATGGACCCTAGCAGTGCTGTATCTCTTTGATCCGCCTAATCCTATCGGAGTACTCGTCTAACAGAAAGAGGTTCGGTTATTCGCAAGAATAAGCTTGGCAGAGCAACGGCCTAACCTCGTAGATCTCGCAACTAGTGTCCGTGTCGTTTTTACCCTCTACGACGAAGATGCATCTGTCCTCGGGTCCCTCCAGAAAACAGTATTGATAGGAGACCAACCTGTTCAGCAAACGTTCTCCGATCCTTCCCAGTATACTTCTTAACAAGCGTAATTTCCCCCTCAAACACGAAAGTGATTCACGCAACAATGCCCGCAACGATTGCAAACCATCTATACCACCGATGAAAGACCTTACTCACAAGTCGATCTAGGTATTAAGCCTCGCTTCTATCCGTGGAAGGAATTTCCAAGAAGAGAAACAGTTGAGACGTTCATGCTTTTCCAGTCTATAGGGCTGGCCGGTACAAGCTACAGCGAAGTAGAGTTTGGATAAATTCATCTTTAACCGACGTCAAACTCTAAATACGTGAGCAGAACTTGAAGTTAGGTGTTCATGTCTCGATCTCCGGTTCAATAGACATGGCTGTGGATCGAGCCGTCGAGAGAAGCTGTACAACGTTTCAAATCTTTACTCGTAACCCTAGGGGTTGGAAATTTAAGCCGTTATCGAATGATGAGGTGAAGAACTTTGTTGAGAAGCTGTCTGCGTCGGGCATAGATCCAGCTGTAGCGCATATGCCTTATCTCCCGAATCTCGCTTCTCCTAAGAAGAGTGTATACACGGTCTCCTTGAAGGCTTTGATCGCAGAGTTGGAAAGATGTGGAAGGCTCGAAATTCCTTATCTAGTGACTCACCTTGGGAGCCATCTTGGAAAGGGGATGGAGGTGGGCTTCGAGAGGATAATCAACGCTTGTAATGTGGCGCTCTCTAAAGTCAAAAACAATGTTATGCTCCTCTTGGAGAATACTGCTGGAACTAGGAATAGTATGGGTTCGTCATTTGAAGACCTTCGACACATTATAGATCGCATTGCATTGAGAGAACGTGTGGCAGTATGCTTCGATACCTGCCATGGATTCGCCGCGGGCTATGATCTTCGAGACGCGGAGACTGTCCAAAAAACCCTCCTTGCCTTCGATAGGATTCTTGGACTTAGACTCCTGAAAGCTGTTCATATAAACGATTCGAAAGGAAAGCTAGGCTCCCACATCGATAGACATGAGCACATCGGAATGGGGTTTATCGGCGATGAAGGTTTCAGAGCCATCCTGCATCATCAATCACTCAAAGATCTGCCTTTCATACTTGAAACACCGATCGACAATCGCCGCGATGACATCGGAAACCTGAGAAAAGTTAGAGTACTGGCCTAAGATGCTGTCAATGTGTCTCGCAATCGTGAACGCTTCATGGGAAGATTTTCAGTTTTAGTCGTTCCGAAACTGAGAAAATCGTTTGTAAAAGCAGCGAGCTACCTTCGGCTAAAAAGCCATGACGCTATTCTAATTCCGATCCCGAGAACCCTTCAAACGCTCATCGAAGATTATGCGCTAGGCGCGCCGTACGAACTATTTGTTGAAAAGCTCAAACTGTCAAAACTAGTTTCAGAGCCACTCGCGCCTTGGATTCACATATTCGAACCTCTCTTTCGAGTACTCAGGGAAATCAAGCATACGCACCAGCTGTTGAACATCTTCTGCTATAAGGATCCAGCTTACGAAGAGAAGAGTACCCAGATCGCGGTCGAGATATCTATGCTAACCTTCAATGCTGCTTCTACAGGAAAGATCGATCTGGATGTTTGGAGAAGACTACTCGAATCCAAATTACTGGCGGAAGCTGAGGCTTTCCAACAAGAAGCCAGTTTCATCTTTGGTCTGGCTGAGAGCTACTCGGACACTGTCTGTATCTCAGGGATTAGAGGAGGAGCTGTCTTTAAGGGGCTAGGAAGTCTTGGCCGCGACGTCCAACTAGCGTACATTGATCTTCCATACTTTTTCACTCCTTTGGAGATTCTCAGAAACGAGATTGAACTGGAAAGCAGAAGAGGACGCTTGACTAACCATCGGATGGAGGAACTGATCCATGAGCATATTCGCTATGTAAGAGAGTGTATCTTGAGAAGCAGTGATCTAGATGAAGCGTATCTTCGTTGGGTTGCTATGTACAGATCAAGATTTGTCTCGGAAGGTATTGTGCAGAACGCTTAGCGAGGATATCGCCCATACTTTCTAGCCTCATCTATCATCGCTAGAATATTCTCAGTCTTCACGTTGCTATGCAGCGAGTTACTGTCAGCGAGAACGAATCCGCCGCCTCTTGCCGCTGTGTCTATGCATCTTCTCACATCTCTACGAACTTCCTCTTGAGTACTTGCATTCAGCGAAATATGATCCGAAGGGTAGGATATCCTGAAGACGCTGGCAAAAGATTTTCATTCTAAGGTGCGCCATTCACATCAGTCAAATACAGGATGTTGGACCATAGCCTGCGTGACGCAAAGGAGGGCCGAGTATGGTGAGTGCGGAGCTGCTACCTTACATTTACAACAAGATTACTAGAGTTAGAGGGAGAGTTGCAAGCAGCATTATTTCGAAGAAAGAAAGAGACAAGCTTGTTGCGAGAGCAGAAGAGGTTCTGGGCAATGAATGCTACGGTTGGAAAGCTAGCATAGACGGCTTCTGCCTTCAGCTTTTCACCAATAGCCAGCATCTCTATGAGTTCTGGCTTGAAAACTGGTTCTCTATGC
>CAZQDW010000011.1:0-16036 GCA_964592315.1 uncultured Candidatus Bathyarchaeia archaeon | reverse complement strand
CACCTCTCTATTCGTCGGCAGCGTCAGATGTGTATAAGAGACAGGGAAAAATGACCTTCCGTAATATTTGAAATCTGCTGGCGCCATCTATCGCTGCAGCTTCATCGAGCTCAATTGGAATTTGTCTGAAATAGGCCCATAGCATCCATATGCAGAAAGGTATCGCAAGAGCAGACTGTCCCAAAGTTAAAGACAGGTAATTATTGAGCAGTCCGATCCGAGAAAACACTAGGTAGAATCCGATCCCTAGAATTACATCAGGCAATGCATAAAACAAAAGTACCATTTTACTAAAAAATGCTAAACCGCGTATTCTGAATCTCGTTAACAGGTACGCTGTATATACAGAAAATGTCACGGTAAATAATGCGACTAAACTTGCCGCTATGACACTATTTCTGAAATAGTGAAAAGTCGGTGTAAGCAACTGTAGCATTATGTAATTTTCCAAAGTAAAAGAACGCGGAATTAAGGTTGGGGACATACTGATAAGTTCATCACTAGGTTTGAAAGATGAGAGTGCCATGTGAAGAATTGGAAGTGCAAAAAGAAACACAGCAAGGATTATTAGGATGTAGAAAACTACTTTCGAAAATATTCTTCTCTTCAATTAGCTAACCTCTACTCGATTTTCGCGAGGATCTTGAAGTGCACATACACAACCAGAATGACAATTAGAAGTATAATAGTTCCGATTGCAGTGGTCGTGCCGAAGTTGAAATATTCAAATGCTTCTCTATAAGCGTAAACGGGAAGGTTCTGAGTAGCCCCAAACGGGCCGCCTTTGGTCATATTCCATGGAAGGTCGAATTTGTTAAACATCCATATGATTCTGAGAAGTATTGCCACAGATATAGCATCTCTTAATCCCGGGATTGTTACGTGCTTGAACCGCCTCCAAGCAGATGCACCATCAATCTTTGCCGCTTCGTATAGCTCCGCCGGGATCCCTTGCAAACCCGCTAACAGAATTAACATTGAAAATGGGGCGTACCGCCAAACCGCAGCCAAAGTTATAGTTATTGGCGCATACTCCAAACTGTACCAACTTCCTACGCTTATTCCAACAACTCTCAAGTAGAAGTTGAGCAAACCGAACATGCCACCAAATAAGAACTCGAACAAAATAGCGACTATAGGGACCATTACTACGTAAGGCATAAAAACGATAGTTCGACACGCATCTCTACCCTTGAACCCCTCGTTCATCATAAGAGCCAAGCCTAACCCAATAAGCGTCTGCAGAGCCACCGTAGCAAATGCCCAAATAAAGGCAAATCTCATGCTCGACCAAAATTCTGGATCTACAAGGACGTTGAAGTAATTTGCTAATCCAACCCAAACCTCGGGGGTCTCATCACTAAAAAAACTGTTCACGAACATACGTACGAAAGAAGTGCCGAAAAGGGCGCAAAGCGGCAAAAAAAGTAGGAGGGTATAGATATCTTCCTTTTGCCAACGCATTTTGCTTATACTTTCTTCAGATCGTTAATGCACTTGTCTATGACCTGATCTATTGGTTTCTTCTCGAATACGTAAGATAGAACTGCATCCGTTAGCACATTTGCCAACATGGCCAGGGCACCCTTCGTGACCGTATCCTCCTTCGGCCAATGCTCAAACCTCGTCATCCCTATTCTACTATCGGTGCCGGCTTTACGTAGCCAACCCTGCAACAGGGGGACTAGGTCCGGTCTACGCTTATAAGCCGGGTTGTCCCAAAACGCTGGGTCGTTTATCAGCGATTCCGTAGCAGGCAGTTCGTGAATGGGCACGGTCTGTTCCAGTTTGATGTGCCTCTTCCTGTCTTTAAAGAGCCATTCTATGAACGATTTTGCATCCTCTCTGAATGGACAGCCTTTTATAATAATAAAGCCTTCCACAAAACAGTGAGGAATCGCTTTTTCAGGCCAGTCTTTTGAATCCAAAGGCGGCATTAGTTGCATCTGGGTCGCGTCTATCAGCTTTGGGTAACCAGGTCCGTATGATCCATAAGGCGTCCCCATAATCTCAGACATAGTACGTAACCCTGGGTATATGACCATACCACAGTATTCGTTTTGATAGGCTGCGCGGATCTCTCCCCAAGTATATTCAATGGATTCCGTAGGAGAATATTTAGATAGTTCTTTCAATACGTCAAGCGCCTTCGTAAACAGGGGCTTAACATCCGGGTCACCGACAGCGGGAGTTCCATCTGGGTTATAGACACGCCCTCCAAAGCCGATAGTCATCGCGTAAAGAATTTCCCCGATTAAGCTCACTCTCTTAAGTGGCAGAGCGATGCCCCACCGTTTCTTTGCCTTGTCGGTAAATGCCTTTGCTGCTGCTATAAGTTCGTCCCATGATCTAAGTGGAAGTTCGATCCCCTTTTCCTTCGCCCAAGCTCCGTTAACATTAAGACCCTCAAATTCAATGTGCTGAGGAACCATCCAATATTCGCCCTTTACAATAATCCTAAAGTTAGGCAGTAAGTCATTCTCCCAACCGAGATCTTTGATTATGTCTGTAACTGGGCTTAGAATTTGCTCTTTCCATAGTGTATTCCATATCTGGGCGTCGGCTCCAAGAAAATCTGGCGGATATCCAGACTCGATACCCGCCTTGATTTTCATATACTGTTCCTCCCATCCAACATACTCAGTAACAATCTCGATGCCAGGATGCGTCTGTTGAAACTCCTTCAAGTAATCGTTGTACATTGCTCTCATCGCCGGGTCCCCGACGATCTGATTAAAATGTCTTAGCCTTCTAAGTATGGTTGGCGTTGGAGTAGGCGTCACTGTAGGCGTCGGCTTCGTGGCTTCATAGATCCCATATCCTGCTGCTCCAACCACTGCAACAACGACAATGCCACCGACGTACTTCATGTATCCACGTCTAGAAACTTTCTCTTCACTCAAAAGATATCACATATTTTCCTTGATGTTAGTTAGAAGCAGATGTTTTTATAAAACTTTCCATAATCTCTGCAGAATGCTAAAGGAGTTACATTATGTCTAGTCAGGAAAGACGTATACGAGAAAGCTTTATACAGTGAAGTCAGTAACATTCGTGCTCTGTAAGGGTCTATGAAGATTTCGGATGTTAACATTCATGTTCTGAAAGCAGACCTAAGTGTTTACTGGTTTCTTCAGAAAGTGCCATCCAAGGTCTATTTCGCATTGATCAGGGTTCTCACAGATGAGGGTGTGGAAGGCGATTTTATCACCTCAACTGAACCAACTGGTACAGGTCTGGATTCGTTAGTGGAGGAAGTGAAATCTCTAAAACCTATTCTGGTCGGTAGCGATCCCTTCGATAGGGAGAGAATTATGAAGAATCTAGTCCCTGTACCCTCTCAAAAGCTGTACCGTGCCCTCGCGGTTAGCGCCATTGACATAGCTCTCTGGGACATAGCAGGCAAAGTGACAGGCTTCCCCATCTACAAGCTAATGGGGGCATACCGGGAAAAGATCAAGGCTTATGCAAGTGCCACGCCGATGAAGAAAGACATTACCGTGCAGGATATTGTGAATGAGGTTCTCGAGTTGAAGAGGAGAGGGTATACCGCCTATAAGCTACACCCTTGGGGCATACCAGAAAAAGACTTGGCGGCATGCAGAGCGGTCCGGGAGGCCGTAGGTGATAGTATGATTCTCATGCACGACCCGATGTGGGTGTATGACCGTCGTTCTGCGTTGGTGGTGGGCAGGGAGTTAGAGAAACTCGATTTCTATTGGTACGAAGCGCCTATACCTCATGATGACATTAGCGGATACGTCGAGCTGACTAGGTTGCTGGATATACCCATTGCCGTAGAGATGTGGGATAGCTACTCTGAATACATACGTAGGGGCGCTATAGACATCTTTAGGGCCATGGGAGATGTCAGTGGGGGAATCACAGATATGAGGAAGAGCGCCGATCTTTGCGAGCTATCCCACATCAAGTGGGAGCCGCACTGCTACGGCTCAACCCTATGTCAAGCAGCACACCTACATGTAATTTTGACGACAAGAAACTGCGATTTCTTCGAGATGCCTGTACCCGACGGTGTTTTTGACGTGGGAATGAAGGAGGTTCTGAAGATCGACAAAGAAGGATATGTGCATGCACCGACGAAGCCAGGTCTAGGCTTGGAGATCGATTGGAAGAAAATTGAGGAACTTACCCTCAAAAAGGTATGAGGACGAGGGAATCCAAAGATCTCTGGAACATATGCAGAAGAATACCTTTCTTGACTGTCATCAGATTCATTCGTTTCTAAGCCCGCTAAATATTTTTACAAAACGGCCAACATTATTCTTAAGAGCAAGTGCGTAGACCTTATCTCCTACCGCGACATCGTTCATGGCCATTCCGGAGTTGAAGAATAGTATCCTCTCATCGTCTGATGCCCTTCCCCTTTTTCTCCCAGCGACTATCTGACCAAGTTCCGCATATACATCTTCGTTAGTAACGATTTGCTTGTTAAGCAAACTGCCAAAGCTACCCATGCCCAGAGCCGTGAATCCCTCAAGATAGTCGACAACGATTTTATCTGCGTACAGAGGGAATTTGTCGTCGCAACCCTGATGTGTACCAACACTAGCATATAGAACCCCCGGCGCGGCTAGCTCGTCTTTCACAAATGGCTGATCCGATGGCGTCGCGTTAACAATAACATCAGATCCTCTGACGACTTCATCCGAGTTATCCACCGCACGCACTTCCAGTCCAAGCTTCTCGCCCATTTCATTTGCGAAGCGTCTACGAGATTCCTTCCTAATGCTTGTAACCTTTACGAGCTCTATGCGCAACACCTCGTTTAATGCTTCTAGATTTGCGGTCCCTTGAACTCCAGCACCAATAATTCCCACGACTTTTGCATTCCTCTTAGCCAGGTACTTCGCTCCAACGGCTGTTGCAGCCGCTGTTCTGGCTGCGGTGATCCAATTACCCCCCATTATGGCGACCGGAAGGCCAGTGACCGGATCGTTCAATAATATCAAACCGAAATGTGTTGGAATGCCACGCTTCTCAAGATTGTGCGGAAAACTCGCTATCCACTTTACTCCTGCCATTCCGATGGTTGTCACGTATCCTGGCATTGCAATAAGGAAACTCTCATCTGCGATTGTTATGCAAGCGGGGCGTGACATAACAACTTTGCCTTCATCGTATGCCTTGAAGGTCTCTTCAACTATTCTTATGGCGTCTGAAACTTTTAGAAATCCCTTTACTTGTTTCTCAGACAGAATCAAGATTTCATTTTCTTTTTTTAAGAATTCCTCACCTGGTTTTGAGAACATGATTCGGTCAAATGTCACATATGTTCCCAAAACTTTAAGTTATTGTTCTTTCAAGAAAAAAGCTGGATGAAGGATTTTGAAAATAACAAAGATTGAGACCTACAGGCTCGATTACAAGACGTCACACTTCCACACAGATAGACCTCTTGCTTTCCAAGCAAGTTATGGAACCTACACCGGATCTCAACATGTAATAGTTAAAATTCATACCGACCGAGGCATAACAGGGATTGGGGAGGCTGCAAACTCTGTCATTTCTGCTCCTGGCAGAACCCACTTGAGGCCCAAGGAGACTAGCGACACAGTTATCCACATGATAAGAGACTTCATAGCCCCCAACATAGTCGGGGATGACCCATTGGAGATAGGCAAAATACACTACAAGATGGATGCGTGGATCTGTGGTCACAAGTCGGCAAAAGCCGCTGTGGATATGGCACTATACGATATAATGGGGCATTCCTATGAAACTCCCATCTGCAAGCTACTTGGGGGCTGCTATAGGAAAGACATCCCATGCTTGGCAGCTATTGGAATTGAAGAACCTGAAGAAATGGCCAAGGAAGCGCTTTCATGGGTCGAGAAAGGTTGGATAGGCTTTCAGATGAAAATTGGCGGGCTTGCTGTTAAGCCAGAAAAGGATGTTGAAAGAGTTAGGCAAGTTAGAGATGCCGTTGGAGACGAAATTATTATTTTGGCAGATGCAAACCAAGCGTATAGCCCCAGGACAGCCATCAGAACCATTAAGAAAATGGAGAGGTACGATATCTATGCGGAGCAGCCTACACCCGCCTACGATATTAAAGCCCTCGCAAGAGTTGCTGAGGCTGTTGAGGTCCCGATACTAGCTGACGAAAGCCTTACGTGGGGAGGAGAACCAATCCATAATCTTGTAGAAATAGTACAAAATAACGCTGCGGACATGCTGAAGCTTAAGAACGAACCCGTGGGAGGAATATACAAGCAAATGAAGATTGTAAGAATGGCTGAGGAATTCGAGCTCCCTTGTGTTACGGACTGTGATCAACCGATGACAAGAATACTCGGCACAGCACTCGCTCACGTCGCAGCGGCATTAGACTACAGGATATTCTTCCCGTCCCTTGCGGCCTCCGGCTTCATGACGCAAAGGCCAGACATCGTCAAGAGCGGAGGGGTTCAGCTAGAGAAAAACATACTCAAGCTTCCTGAAGGATCCGGCTTGGGGATAGAGATAAAAGAAGAAATGCTGAGCAAATAGTTACTATGCTTCCGTAGGAGATAGCAAAATCAGGGTTTGAGTGTAATAGTAGGTGACTCCACGTCGTATAGTTTGTTGTGCAGAATATCGGCTTATCTGAGGCTTCATCCCGCCGACAGCTAGACCTTCCGCAAGAGCTTCCACTGTCTTCAGATTAATTCCTCCTATTTTGTGTCAATTTCAAGTGCTTTTTGTTGTAGCTTCTGATGGGGGTTATGCTTGAGCGACGGATGCGATTGAATATCAAATTCAACGGTTCGACGTAAGCTTTTTCTGTTTCTTGCATACTCGTATATGAAAAAGGTGCGAGAAGATGGGGTTCGTTACGAATGCTGTTCTTCTGAAGAAAGCATTCACTCGAGGAATCAGTATCGTTCTAAAGGAGAAGCCTGATGAGATAGATCCACGCAAGATACTCGGCAGAGCCAAGCTTGAGATGAAGGAAGCTGTTAGAGAGAAGATGCGTCTCTTCGGCTGCGCTGGAAAAGCTTGAGGCGGAGGGTGGAAAGCCTTGAGGATAGGCGTACTCACTGGAGGCGGAGACTGCCCAGGATTGAATGCTGTCATCAGGGCTATAGTGAAGCGATCTGAGAAGTACGGGTTCGAGGTTGTTGGAGTAAAGTATGGATGGGCGGGAATGCTCGAACGCGAGGCTGTGTTCCTTAAATACGATGATGTTGCCGACCTTTTGAAGACAGGGGGAACAATTTTGAAGACTTCTAGAACCAACCCCATGAAGAAACCTGAAGGACCAGAAACAATCATTGAAAACATGAAGAAGATGGGGCTGGATGCTTTAATCGCGATCGGGGGTGAAGACACACTAGGCGCAGCGAACCAACTTGCGAAGAGGGGCCTCAAAGTGATTGGCGTGCCGAAGACGATCGACAACGATCTGTCCGCTACAGATGTAACCTTCGGATTTGACACAGCTGTGAACATCGCTACAGACGCAATAGATAGGGTTGTTGATACAGCGAGATCTCACGATAGAGTTATGGTTGTAGAGGTTATGGGACGACATGCAGGTTGGATTACAACGTATGCAGGGATGGCTGGCGGAGCTGACTTGATACTGATCCCAGAGGAACCTTTTGACATAGAAGAGGTCGCTAACTATGTCAAGAAGAGGATAGCGGAAGGAAAGAAGGCTTCAGTCATTGCAGTAGCTGAGGGAGCTACGCTAAAGAATGTGAAGGATCTGATTGCTCAAGATAAACGCTTAGACGAATTCGGCCACGTCAGACTGGGAGGAATAGGCCAATTCCTCGCTGAAGAGATAGAGAAGCGGACGGGAGTTCAAACTAGAGCAACTGTTCTGGGATACATATTGAGAGGGGGCCCACCTTCAGCCTACGATCGAGTACTAGCAACAAGATTCGGCGTAGCAGCAGTTGACTTGGTTAAGGATGGAAGGTTTGGAATGATGGTAAGCCTCCGAGGAACTAGGATAGTTCCAGTCGAGTTAGAGAAGGCTGTGGCTGAACTGAAGATAGTCGACTCAGAGTTCTTCGACGCAGCAAAGACTTTCTTCGGATGAAGATGGCTAGGTTCTCCCCAAGGCTAGAGGCCTTCAGGAGAAAGAAGCGAAGAGCATGTCTGACGCATTGGTTGCTGTCAGTTCCTGTTATTGCCCTACTGACCTCAGCAGCATTGGGTCCGCTGGCCGTAGATGATGCTGTTCTTCAAAAGACCACGGAGATAGTGCAATTCTTAAGGGGGGTTCCATAAATTCTTTAGGAGTCACCAAGACTTCAGAAGCTCAGCGTTCTCCCCTTTCTTCATATTTACTGATGAGATTGACAACACTTTCATATGCTAATTTTGCTATTTTCAGAGGATCATCTTTCCATTCATTTTCTCTAAACAACTCTATCGACAAATAACCATCGTATTTCTTCTTCCTTAATAACCCTAGAAACGGCACAAGGTCCAGCTTTCCTTCAAGGAGATATTCTCTGTCAAAGTCGCTGATTTTATCTCTCGGAATATCTAAAACATTTGCCAAATGCACTGTAAGAATGGAACCCTCAGGGATTTCTTCAAGATCACTTACCTCCTCTCCTGCTTTATACATGTGATAAGTATCTAAGGCCAAACCGAAGTTTTCACGTCGCACTTGATTAATCACGGCCATAGCACGTTTGGCAGAATTTACAAAGTTTGAACCGCCGAGGTACTCGAAAGAAACTTCTATATCATATTTTTTGGCCATATCTGCTAATTGTCTATTCCTCTTAACCGTATTTTCAAAACACTCTTGATAACTCCATACTTTATCAATCGAAGGCACCACTGGTCTTCCAAGCTCGGGACTTATTACTGTTTTTACATCAAGGGCCTTTAACGCTTCAAAAAGTGGAATAACCTTTTTCTTTTCTTTCTCAAACTCCTCATCAGTTGAAAACATGTAATTAGGCATATATCTATGTAAGCCTGTAAAACAAACCGGCTTGATCTTGGTGGAATCGAACAAATTGACTAATTTCTTGACTTTCTTCTTTCTGGTAATAACGTATTCGTCCAAATCTTTTTCTTGAAAGTCAAATCCCTCGAAACCCGCCTTATCTGCCGCAATAATTGCTTTCTCCACTGGTGTGGTTAGGATTGTGCCATGGTTTATGCAAGTATGGAATTTCATTCAATTCGCCCTTTTTTGGTATCCTGTTTCTTTTATATAAAGATTGTACCAATCGTGTCTAGGTTGAAATCCCAATAATCTTCTAGCTTTGCTCCAATCGAAGAGAGATTTCCTCCCCTTGATTTCTTTCTTAAGGGCGACGTTCTTCCAACCAACCATTTCTATGAAGTCCATTGTATCAAATTTGCTTGGGTTATCATCCGCACAAATATTAAATTCAACACTTTTGCCGTCTAATCCTTTCGCCTCAACAGCAAGGCGAAATGCTTGGGCAACATCCCTAACGTCATTATAACAGAATATCTGACTTATGTTTCCAGCATCATTGTAAACGAAAGGTGGCAACATTCTACCTTTCTCTTTTATGTCCTTCTTGTAAGCTTCTATACCTACAGGACCAGGCTTTTCAGGAATTCGTGTATGAGAGATTCTTAAAGAAATGGCGGCCATTCCATATTGTCTGGCAAAAGTTCTTGCAATCTCTTCTCCTACTTTTTTGCTTA
Organism: uncultured Candidatus Bathyarchaeia archaeon; assembly: GCA_964592315.1. Classification (GTDB taxonomy): domain Archaea; phylum Thermoproteota; class Bathyarchaeia; order Bathyarchaeales; family WAQA01; genus CAZQDW01. The sequence continues at coordinate 6,379 of CAZQDW010000011.1, read as the reverse complement.
ACCCGTAGGCATCTTTGGGATCTTGGGGATGGTCTTCATCAATGGGTAGATAGCGGGGAAAGAGTATATCGTCGAAAGAGTTTCTCCAGTTAAACCCATATGACGAGTCACTACTAGCATGAACTACTTTTTCTATACCCGAATCGGAAGCCGCTTTGAAAACATTAAATGTTCCAATAACATTAACATAAAATACCTTCTCTGGCGGGTCGTTGAACAAATGCGGAATAGCAGCGAGATGAATTACAGCTTCTACATCCCTGAAAGCCCTCTTACAGTCATCAATCTTTAAAATATCTCCCTTAATAAAAGCAACATCCTTAGTTTCCGGTTTTTTCAAATGAACGAACGTAATGACTTCGTGGTTGTGTTTTCTTAACTCATCCACTACGTACGTTCCTATTGTCCCGCTTCCCCCTGTCACAAATATCTTCATGTTTCGCACCTCAATTTTTCATTTTTCTCCTTTTCCCCTAGATTATACCAATGTAAAAAGTCTTTCTATACTTTTCATTAAGTTTTGGGTTTTATGTGGACCTACGTCTTTGGGAATTGGATACCGTTGTTTGAAGAATCGGTAAGAGTCTATACAGCTACGGCTTGTGGAAATCTGTCTAGATTGTCGCTCTCAGGAGCATGCGTCACTATTGCTTCCCTGATTCTGTATTCGTCGATAGACCAGAGAAGTAGAGGTAAAGCCCATAGAGAACAACAGCTACAGGAGCCTTCTCACGAACGAAGAAACCATTACCGGCCATAAACTATCATTGAGAGAAACGTCTCCTTAACTTGACGGAGCTCGATTAATGAACAAAGACTTCAAGTACTGGCAACAAGATTGCACTGAGGGCGTGTGTGCAGAGTCCGTTAGGTTGCTTCTATACTTCGCCTTAATCCTTGAATGACCTGTTTAATGTCCGTTTGATTGAAGATGGCTGATCCAGATATCAGAACGTTTGCGCCCATCCTCACTACAAGCGGTATCGTTTCCTCATTAATGCCTCCGTCCACACCCAAATCTATTTCGCGTCCTCTTTCCTCAATCATCTGTCTTGCTTTCTTAATCTTAGGGAGCATCCCTCTAATGAACTCCTGTCCTCCGAAGCCGGGATTAACTGTCATAATCAAGATTGCATCCAAATCGTCTAACACATATTCCAACGCATCTAAGGGAGTCGCGGGGTTAAGTGCCACTCCAACCTTGATTTCTTGGTCCTTAATATGCTGGATTGTACGTTGCAGGTGTGTACACGCTTCAACATGAACTGACAGGAGGTCGGCCCCCGACTCTGCAAAGCGTTCAACATATTCGTCAGGCTTCTCTATCATAAGGTGAACATAGAAAGGCAAATTCGTCTTATCTCTCAGCGCTTTCACAACTATAGGTCCAAAGGTTATGTTGGGGACGAAGTGGCCGTCCATTATATCGAAATGCAGCAGATCTGCACCTCCTTCCTCAGCTCTCTTTACTTCAACTCCTAGCTGACTAAAGTCTGCTGATAGTAGCGATGGTGCAATTCTCACCGCACGCTTCCTGCCGCTCAAATCTATCGAACCCCAAATCCCACGTTTATTTGCCGGAATCTGCGTATTAGATGTTTTGGATGACGATAGTTCCAAAAGAGTTTGAAGTAGAGTGTTTGATGACTCTGATCTGGCATTAATGTTCATTTTCTTGGCCGAAGAGCTTTCCCAAGCGCAATCAAATAAGCGCGATGATTCTGCTGCGAAAGAGAATTAAACCCTTCTTACAAGACATAAGTGTGTATGGCATTTGAAAGGGGCGGTGTCCGGCATGAAAATTGTTTTCGGCGGAACGTGCTCCAACTCCGCGAAAATTGCGGAAGAGCTGATAAGAGCACTCGATGCTGATCTAGGAAGGCTAGAAGTTAGAAGATTTCCAGATGAGGAGATCTATGTTAGAGTTCTGGACGATGTTAAAGGAAAGCATGTCGTCTACGTTCAGTCGACAGCTCCACCTCAAGACACGTGCCTGGTAGAACTATTCATAGCGTTGGACACTTTCAGAAGGTTGAAGGCCAAACGGGTCGATGTGATCGTTCCATACCTCGCTTATGCTAGGCAGGACAAGGAGTTTAAGAGAGGCGAGGCGATAAGCGCTCGCACGGTTGCAAAGATACTGAATGCTGTTGATGTGGATAGACTCTACACGTTGGATGTTCACCTGTATAGGCGACACGGCCCATTCTCTCTTTACGGAGTGAAAGCCTACAATCTTTCAGCGGGTAGAGCGCTTGCATCTTACGTGAAGAGCAATTTGGGCATAGAAGCTCCGGCAACAATAATTCCAGACAGAGGCCACACGCCGCTTGCCGACATGATTAGAGATATAGTCGGCGATCACTTCGTCTTCTTAAGGAAGAGAAGGAAGACTGGGTGGGAATACCCTAAAATCTATGAGAAGACTGCTGACCTTCAGGGGAAGGATGTGGTTATCTTCGACGATATATTGGGCACCGGCGGAACTATTCTCAAGGCGACTCAGTTTGCAGTAGCGAAGGGTGCTAGGAGAGTTGTGGTGGCTGTGACGCATGCTCTCTTCCTCAACAATGCTAGAGAGAGGTTGCGTGAGACAGGTGTCGATCAGATAGTTACAACCGACTCCATCTTACAGCCTGAGAGCGTTATCCCGATAGCGCCGATCATCGCTGAATATCTGAAGTCAAGAATACGATAAGCGCTTCTTGGCGGTCCAGATCTGTTCTACTCATCTTATCGTAGGCGATGAATGCCTTCGTATTCTTAATCCTTAGCGTTCTCTCTTTCCAGCAATGAATTCTTCAACCATTTCTCTAGCAACTTCGTCCGGGAACTGTTTTGGAGGGTGCTTCATTAAGTACGCTGAGGCGGATGTTAATGGCCCTCCTATTCCTCTGTCCATCGCTACTTTCGCGCATCTAATAGCATCTATAAGGACTCCAGCTGAGTTGTATCCGTCTATAACCGTCAACTTGGCTTCAATTTCAATCGGCACTCCACCGAACTTTTCTCCAGCTACCCGTATTATTGCTATTTTACAGTCGCCGAGCGAGCGAATGAATGCAAACCCTACGGAGGTATCAATCTTATACGGTACCGAGCTCTCGAGCGCCGATAGCTTTGTCACTTCCTTCGTTTCTCCCCTGTGAACCAGGTTTACGAAGTCCGTGTCTCCACCGTAATTCAGCTGGTAAGTCTCTTTTATTTTCACGCCTCTATCCATGAACAGCTTCAACAAAGCTCTATTCAAGATTGTAGCTCCCACTTGGCTTTTAACATCGTCCCCTACCATCGGAACTTTTCTTTCTACAGCGACTCTTTGGTAGTCGGGATCAGAGACGATAAGCTCTGGTATGCCGTTCACAAACGCTGTTCTCTCCTCCTTTATTGCTGCGTCAGCGTAGTATCTTGTTGCTTCTCCCGCCCCCGTTGGTATCAGGTTCACCAGCACGTCAGCTCGGGTGCTACGTAATACGTCTGCGACATCGACTGGTTTGGCGTCCATGATCCTAATAACGTATTCCGGCCCTCCTTTGTAAACAGGAATCTCTTGGAGATGCTTGGGGACTCCATCGAAAACAGGCCCCATCATTACTTCAACGCCGAGCTTTGGTACATCGGCTATTTTTATAGGCAAAGCGGTTGGGGGAGCAAAAATAGCCTCAGATAGGTCCTTGCCGACCTTATTTTTGTCCACATCAAATGCAGCCACGAACTCCAAGTCTTCGACCTTGTAGCCTCCCAGCACTACATGCATTAAGCCAGAAATCGTGTCAGAGTCTTCTTTGCCTTTGTAGTAGCATACTCCCTGCGCTAGAGCGCTAGCGCAATTTCCCACACCTGCAATAGCCACTCTTATCTTTTTGGACAAGGGTCTACCTCCGAATATGCGAACAGATATCGATCACACGTTAATAGGAGTTTCTGTCTTTTTTAAAAAAGTTTCTGGAGAATCGATATTCTAGGAAAAAGATTTCCAGGGTCGACGCGCATAACATGCAAGTAAAGAACGGTGACTAGGTCCGCCGGCCACGATGAGCTAGGCCCATGCCACGAATGGAGGCTGGCTAGCATTTTAATGGCATCTCGCCTCATCTTGTTCGCTTTTTCCTCTAGATCAGTGATGGTATGCTTATATCTTATCATATCGTCATCTTCTTGAGGAATCCCGCAGTTCTACGGAAACTCTTATAAACGGCTGCCGATCACCATTCTCATCAGGAAAAATAGAGGAAATATCTTTGAGTGAAGAGAAGGTTTCTAGACGTGGATATATGAAGTATGTCGGTGGTGTCGTTGTCGTCGCTGTTGTCGGAGGGATCGCGTACTACGCCACAATGCCCGGGCCCTCGCCAACTCCAACCCCAACACCTACCCCCACGCCAACGCCTACTCCTACACCTACACCTACGCCAACACCAACCAAGAAGCCGTATGAAGGCGTAACAATCAATTGGCTGACGGGTGTCGGACATAATCAAGCGATATATCAGGCAAACAAAGATTACATAAAAGAGACGCTAGGAATAGAGCTGGTACAGATAGCGGAAGACGACGAACTGCACTTTGAGCTAGCTATGAAAGATTGGGTGGCAGGCGGTGGAGCCTACGACATTTGTACATTCCACCCTCGATGGAATGCCGAGTTCTATGGACCAGACAAGTACCTTCTACCTCTAAATGACTATATTGACAAGCTCAATGGGTGGGACGCATACAATGATATCATAGAAACCTATAGGAAACTGTACTGCGAGTGGGGTGGAAAGATATACGGATTCGTTCAAGATGGAGATGTCGCTCAACTGTACTATAGGAAAGACGTGTTCGGAAACGCTGAATTTCGAGACAAGTTCAAGTCAAAATATGGCTACGAGATGGAGGTTCCGCCTAAGACGTTCGATAAGATGTTGGACATAGCTGAATTCTTCACTGGATGGGATTGGAACGGTGACGGAAAGAAAGACTACGGCTTCATTCCGTTCAATATAGCTAAACCTGCGTTAGAGGGCATGTTCTTGCCCGTATTCGGAGCTGCAAGTGGTGGCAAGCCGCTCTTCGATGAGGATGTACACCCATTGATCAACTCGCCTGCAGGAGTTCGCACGTTAAAAATAATCAATCGGATGAAAGAGCTGAGCCCACCAGGCATTCTTGCGTTGGGATGGGGGGAGACACTGACTGCATTCATTGAAGGTCAGGTACCGATGACTTTGTGGTACCCCGACATCGGAAGGCTGATCCTCTCACCCGAATCTTGGGGCGGTACAGGAGGCCCGCATTGGAAAGGCAAGATAGGCTACGCTGTATGGCCGGGTGAAATAGTGGAGGGCAAGCTAGTTCAATATACCTCGATGTCTCATGGTAGAATAATGGGAGTCACAAAATTCTCAAAGAACCCTGAGGCCGCCGCTGCTGCAATTATCGAAATGCAAAAGCCGGAACGGAGCATTCTCAACACCAGTAACTTGGCGTCTGGATCCGACCCGTATGCGAAATCGATGTTAGACATTAGCAGGTGGACGATTCCCGTAGAGAAAGAATTTATCGAGACGCACTTGGAATGCATGAAGTACGGCTACCCCGACATAGAGATGCCGGGAACCGAAGAATACTACGACACATTGAGAACTCAAGTCTCCGGATACCTGGCTGGCGAGAAGAGCGCTGAGGCCGCTTTGAAAGCTCTAGAAACAGAGTGGGAGAAAATAACTGACAAGAGAGGACGAGCCAAGCAGAAAGAAGCATGGGCCGTATTCTTAGGTATGCTCAGAGAAATCGGCTTTAAGATCTGATCTCTGCAAAAACTTCCCTCTTTTTTGAGGTAAAGGAGGAAGAAGCGTGCAAAGGGCACGTCTGATACCTTGGTTGCTGGCGATTCCTGCTACTGCCCTACTGCTCTCAGTGGTTTTAGGCCCGCTGGCTTTTTCTTTTGGGATATCTTTTTATAAATGGCCGACGCCGGGCAACCCACTTGTTTTTGTAGGATTGGGGAATTACGCAAGAATTCTTACGGATGAGAGATTCTTCAACTCCCTTTCAGTTACAGCTCAATTTGTGGCGGCAAGCGTGTCCTTGGAATTCCTATTGGGATTAGTAATGGCTCTGACCTTATCACGTGTCAATGGACGACCAAGGAGCATTCTTTCAACATACTTGCTTATACCCAGTATGCTAGCACCGGTTGCCGTGGGATATGTTTGGTTCCTATTGTTCAGCGCCTACTATGGTCCGATAAGCTATGTGCTTTCTTTGCTGTTTAACATACCACCAATTGAATGGATAGCCTCTTCCGGTTCACTTGCCTTATTCTCACTTATAGTTGCGGAGGTTTGGGAGTGGACGCCATTCGTTATGATGGTACTTCTCTCCGGCCTTC
>CAZQDW010000010.1:5503-16110 GCA_964592315.1 uncultured Candidatus Bathyarchaeia archaeon | reverse complement strand
GAACCTATTCTGGCATTAGTTGAGTCGCGGTTCGCGAAGAAAAATACTATCTGCCGAAGCTTGTATGAATCTAGCGTCTGATAGGCTTATTCCTTAGGACGACTTGTGTCCTTCTAACCACGCTGAGCATAAGATTTTAGACAGGTTCTTTGGCACGACCTTTTCGAGACAGATAAATGATATATCTGACTTCTGGACGACAGTTGTGTGGGGTGGGTAATCTTGGTAGAAAAATTAGCCATTGATGGTGGAACTCCGTTGAGAAGAAAGCCTTGGCCGGAACATTATATGGCTCTTGATGAAGAAGAGGTCTTCGAGGTCATGGACGTTCTAAGGTCAAAGAGATTGGCTCAGTTAACGGCTTGGAGGACTGGAAAAAGCAAGATTCAAGAATTCCAACGTGAACTAGGGAAATATTTCGGCGTCAAATACGCGATCGCCACTAGCGCCGGAACCGCAGCTATACACTCGATCTTGCATGCGTTGAAGATTGGGTGCGGAGACGAGGTGATAGTCACCCCGATAGCGTTCATTGGCTCTCAAGGTCCAGTCCTGATGCAGAATGCAATACCCGTCTTTGCGGATGTGGATGAGAAGACTCTCTGCATGAGCCCAGAAGAAGCTGAAAAGAGGATCACCAAGAGAACTAAAGCCATACTGCCTGTTCACTTCGGAGGGCATCCCTTTGAAGTTGACGAGATGATGGAGGTTGCTGAAAAGCACGATATCCCGCTGATAGAGGACGCTTCGCACGTTCACGGCGCCCAGTACAAGGGAAGAAAATGCGGCATACTAGAAATAGAAACGCTGAACATCTGACAAAGCATTTGGGACAGATTGAAGGGATAGAACCCATGTACGTCGCACCCTACGTAAAGCACAGTTACTATGCATGCATAGAACTAACCGCCGACAACTGGGAGCAAGAAGTCTCTAGATTTAACGGAATGGTAATCGTGGATTTCTGGCACGTTCACTGTCCATGGTGCCGCGTGCTCAACCCCATATTCGAAGAGGTCTCCGAGGAATATAAGGGGAAGGTAAAATTCGCTAAGTTGAATGTTCTGGATAATCCGGCTAATCGGGAAATAGGGATTCACTACGAGGTCATGGGCACACCGATTCTAATCTTCTTCTGTGAGGGAAGACCTTTGGGCTCTCTTGTCGGTTTCATGCCCAAGGAACATCTGAAGCATGTACTTGACGACATGCTTGAGAAATACAGAGAATGTATAAAGAAAAGCACTGCTCTGAAGGATTAGAAAGACCTCTCCTACCGACATTTCCGGGAGGCCTTGATAATCCCTGACAGAAGGGCACCAGACAGAATGCGCACATATAGATGGCTCGTCAGAATAGCAGAGAAGCCGTTCAAAAAAGAGCAAAGTCATAGCAGCGATAGATCACGGGCCGCGGATTCTCACAGAGGCGCGGGTGTTGCGAGGTAGGAAGGCGATGTGTTGGAGATCCGTAACAACAGACCTGAAGAACGCCGGAGAGACCTTTACAGATTCGCCAGCCGTGGTCGACGGAACAATTGTTACATCACGTGTTCCAGCCGACTTGCCAAAACTCTGCCAAGAGACAATAAAGATCCTCAGAAAGAAATAACGGTCTTCAGAACAACCGCATATTCACTTTTTTCTCTAGATCCAATATTGTCATTCCCTCAGGCTATTCGCCCACTAAGAGAAGGATAAGGCAACTTCTGAATTTCTGTTTTAGGTCATCGGGAGGCACCAGCTATAAGAAAGGCAACCATTGCAGTGTTGACCATATGATTGGGCTGATAGGGATCGGAACAAGATTGCTCTGCGATGAGACTTTCCCCTATGTTCTAGTATAAGTTGCGTGTTAGAAGAGTGTGCTGGTTCAAGACCGAAGAAAGCTTTTTACTAAGAAGGTGAAATATCTTCTCCAAACCTAAATACGAATATGGGAAGATGTGTGCTATGAGCAAATTGCTGAGACCCGTTGTGGGGAGTTCTCTCAGAGAGCTTTCTCTAGAGAGGGAAGGTAGAAGAAGAAGGATGTCTAGTTATGATAGGACGGGTGGAAACAAAGACTTCGTGATTATCCGCTCGGGTTCAGCGGAGACAATAGCCAATATATTCGGAGCGGGATGCATCACCCACATATGGACAACCATGATGACTGTTCATGAGGAACCTTGGGTGCTCAGAAAAGTGGTTATCAGAATGTACTGGGATGGTGAAAAATCTCCCAGTGTCGAGGCACCGATAGGCGACTTCTTCGGCATGGGACACGGTATCATCAAGAACTTCTGGTCCGCTGCCCTCTGTATGAGCCCGCAGGATGGAAAGGGCTTCAACTGTTTCTTCCCTATGCCCTTTAGCAGCGAAGCGAAAATAGAGATCAGAAACGAATGTGATAATGCTCTGTCTTTCTACTTCTTTGTAGACTACGAGGAGTACGAAAAGCCGAATGAGAAGGAACTACGGTTCCACGCATGGTGGAACCGGGAAAATCCCTGCCAAGGCATAAGCGATGCAGAGATGAGTAACGAAGAATACGAGTTTGGAGGAAAGAACACAAGCGGCCAAGGAAACTACCTGATCCTTGAAGCGGAAGGAAAAGGACAGTACGTAGGCTGCAACTTGAACGTTCATAACCTGCGGTTGACCGATAAGTGGAACTGGTACGGTGAAGGCGACGACATGATATTTGTCGATGGCGAGAAGTGGCCGCCATCACTCCACGGAACAGGAACCGAAGACTACTTCAACACAGCCTTCTGCCCCCAGCAGGAGTACAATAGTCCCTATCATGGAATTATTCTGGGAGGCGGCCCAAACTGGTCTGGGAAAGTAACCCTCTACAGATACCATATAGCCGATCCCATAATGTTCGAAAAATCTATCCAAGTGACAATAGAGCACGGTCACAACAACCACAGATCCGACGATGTTTCAAGCACAGCCTACTGGTACCAGAGGGAACCCCACAAGGAGTTTAGGCCCTTAATGGCGGTCAAAGAAAGACTGCCAAGGCCGGACATATTGCCGATCGACCCAAAGAAAGCAATGGAAGTAATGGAAGTAAGTGCAAATCCATAGAAACGCTGACTCTCGTCAGTTGACAACGGCATCCCACCAGAGACATCTACAGTCTATTGGGATCTGCAAACACGCGTCATTTTTCTGGCGAAACATAAACCTTGACTGAAAAGTATAACGCTCCCTTGAAGGTTACGCCTTTCACCGCTAGAAGATTGTCTCCCTTCTTGAGTATTCGCGGATCAAAAAAGACCTCAATCTCAGTGTAAATGTCTTTGACTTCAACTGTAGCGATATCAACACCGTTCAGCTGCACGAGTATGGTTCCGAACTCAGTACTTGGAAAGCGTTCGTCTGGTTTCAGGACGATTTTGCTCTCAATCTTCTCCCCATCGCCAGCCTCTATAGGAACATAAGAGAAAATCCGCCAACAATATGTAAGGGTAGTATTGAGATCGTCGCCGGGCTTGACTATCAGCGGAGTATAGCCGCCTTCTTCCCCAGTTGATGTCTCAAAATTCAGATGCTTCCTGTTTAGATGGGAAGAATTCAAGAGGACTAGTGTGAGACCAACGAACACCAAGGATAGAAGAAAAAATTTTAAAGGCCTCAACTAATCCCACATCGAGAGAATTCTTCAACTCTGACTACTGTTTCAGTTCGCGCTTCTGGATGCAGATAGAGGAAGCTCGAAAGAGTGTGTTTCAACATTCCCTTGTCCTCAGCTACGAGTTTCGGCTCTACCCCGGGCTTTTGCTCATCGATTTACTTCTGCTCTTCAATACCATACAGTACCCTTTCGGACAGATTTAAACTTGCTCATTCACTCCGAATGCAGAATAATTCGGATCATTTCAGAGCAGACGGGAGCTTCACCCAGTCCGTCCCTAAAGCGGCTACGCCGACTGAACAGCCTCCGGAATCTGATTAAAAGGCAACTTGTCTCAGCAAACTAGGATATGATTTTATATACCCTTGTCACCCACTAAGATGCTGAGGCTGGACTAGAACCCGAATCGGGAAGACTCATGACCAAACATACACTCAGTCGTTCATTAAGGAGAACAGTAGTCTGCTTGACTTTGTTGCTTATGTTTCAGGTTTTGGTCACGATGTCTCATGCTCAAAGGACGTTCACGTTCAATGTGTTCGGAAGGATAACCGATTCGGGAAACAGACCGCTGTGCAATGTAAGCGTTGACCTATGGATCTATATCTCCGACCGTTCCGCCCCGATACAATTCAGCGCAATATCCGATTCGAACGGTGCTTTCATGCAAACCGTGAGTCACACGTTGTCCTCCGGTGAAAGATTATCTTATGGATTTCCCATCACACAGTTTTCCTTTCATGGATTATGGGTCCTGCAGTCTGTTGCAGGCGAACGCATATACAGAGCAAGCGATGGGTTATGGTTCGGTGCGGATGAGAAGATTTTCAGACAGAACCAATCCAGATACATTGTCAGGGACGTATCGGCTGAAACGCGGTGGGGAGGCCAAAACTCTGTAAACTTGATGGTTAATCTCCAGCTCTCGCCCGGAATCTTGAAGAACGTGACGCATTTGAGCTCCCCGGAGACCCCGATCGAGATACTACCGGTGAATTTTGTACAGGTTGGCGGTCTATCGTCCACTATCTATGTAGTTCCATTGGATCATCTGTTTCGAGCTAATGTCACTGTCCATATTCCCTTCCCGCCGTCTTGGGAGCTGAGAAGCTACGAATTTGAGATCGCCGAGACGCTGCCGCAGAAAGAGACGGTTGACATCACCCATTCCATCGTCGAAGGCTTGACCAATACGCAGCTAAGTGAGATAAGACAAGGGATCGATGGTTTGAAGAAATATGGGTTTCCCATGGCAAACGAAGAGAACCAGCATAGAACCATACAAAGACTATTCACTAGGGGATTGGAATCCTTTGCTCAGGGCGACATCGACGAAAGTGTAAGGCTCCTGATGAACGGAGAGCTGACATTCTTCTCTCTGAAGGACAGAATCAGCTCAGTGAACTCTGAGGCACCGATCTTCTTTATCTTCTTTTCCTTCTTCGTTGCTTGCCTTTCATTCATTCTTACGCGCCTGCTTCTTCCTTACAAGGAGAGAACCTCAGCCAGCAGATTACGCTTCAGAAGCAGTTACTTGTTTCTTCTTCTTTTTATAGGGGTCTTCTTCTTTTTCGCTAGAACCCAGCCATATTTGAGGTTTTTCCTAGACCGTATAATCCATCCTTCTCCTTATTGGCTCTTCCTGGGTTTCTCGACGTTCACGTTGCTTTTCGTCCTTGCCATAGCTACCGTCTCCATCTTCACAATGTTTAGAGACCGCCTAGGGAAGCTAGGGATCTCTCTGTCCTATTGTATGGATGGTTTCAAAAGGCGTAGAGACCGAAGCCTATTGACTATTCTGACTGTAGCGATAATGTCTATGGGCATAGCCTCTTTCATAACCATAACGTCTACTTCTATCCCTGTGAAAAGATTACTAAGCTACAGCAACATAGACTATGGATTGGTTGTATATCCACCGGAACTGAAGAATACTTTTAAGGATTACGAATTTAGAGTTGTTCTATCGCTCAATGAGTCGGAAGAGATCTCCACATATTCCGTCAAGAGACTAGGCGCAGCAGTGAAGAACCCAATCACTAACTCAGAAGAATTCTTCACAGTCGTGGCTGCAAATCCCGACTTTATCAATAAATATTCCAATTTCAACACTTCTATGATGAAAGGCAAGACGCTGACCTCGGACGATGATGACTATGTTCTGATAGGGCAGTTGGTTGCAGCGTGGCTTCAGGTAGGAGTGGACGATGAGCTTGTTATCAACGGATACATCTTCAAAGTAAAAGGCATCTTTGACTATATCAAAGCGATGGAATCTTCAGACCTAGATGGAACTCTGCTGTTCTCTGGAGTTGACCCTAATCCCGAGATGCCGCAAACCCAAACCTTCATAGTAGGTCTCCCAAAAACCCTAGGTCAGGCCGCCCAAATGGAAGTGAGTAAGATATCAGTCACGGTCAAAGAACAGTACAGAGACGAGATCGGTTCTATTGCGAACAGGATCTTCGAAGATTATGGATACATCTGTAACGCCATCGATAACGGACAGGTAATAGGGTACGGGCAGAAAACTCTCAGCATCCTCGGATGGCAATACCAGATCATCCCAATTCTTCTGGTATTTGGCCAAGTGTCTGCTACGTTGCTCGCTTCAGTAACAGAGAAAAAGAGGGAAATCACAACTATGGCTGTCATAGGACTAGACCCAACATCCGTGTTATACCTTTTTCTGGTCGAAGCTTTCTCTATAGGGCTGATAGGAGGATTTGTTGGTTACGTCTTTGCTTATGGCTTCATGCATGCTGCAATGAATCTTGCCATGATGCAGATGCCTAGTGAGATATTATCTAACTTCTTTGGGGTGCAACCCTTCTTCCTCTCCGTATTCCTTCCAATTCTATCCTCAGTGGTAGCTTCAGTGCTGCCAGCAAAGAGAGCCGTATTAAGCATCATACCCAGTGGCGAGGAAAGGATCAGGGCTATGAAAGAAGTGAAGTTTAGAGAGGGAAAGGCGACTTTGGAAATTCCGCTCGTAGTCTCTATACTTGAGAAGGACTTTTTCGACAAATACGTTGAATATGTCTTCCAGAAATATCAGGGAAGGAACTTAGGGCTGATCACTAGAGACTTTACGAGGAAGGAGTCTTCGGACGGATTACACTATCAAGTGGGCTTCACTTACTGCCACGAGAAATCGTTAGTTCGAAGCGATTACGTTATCGATATTGTTCTTCCAGAAAGCAAGATTGCCAAGCCAACGATCGTCATAAGTTCAAGTCAGTTGAAGTCAGATCAATCTCTCCTTTCTATGGAAAGGGAGAGGAACGCCCTCAAAATTGTGATACCAGCTCTCAGGAAAGATTTCTTACTCTTCTCCGAATGGAAGAAGAGAGCGACGCCGATAACTAAATTGGTTTTCGAGAGCAAATTTCAAAGGAAAGCGGTCTTAGAGATCTTAAAGAGGTCATTGAACACTGAACTGCAAAAGATAGAAGAAGAGGCCAAAACTTATGAACTTCGGCTTAGAGATTATGAAAGTAGATTCGGGATGTCCTCTATCTCCGCCTTTGAGGAGTTCTACGGAAAGGAGCTGGAACACCCAGAAATTGGTGAGTGGATTCAACATCTGGAAAACTACAACAGATTGACGAATCAAGCCCGAGTTCTGAGAGAGCTCATAAACCAGTGTCACAAAATGGGCGAGCTTGATACCTAGACGATGTCTGAAATGCTTTACAAACAGATTATGAGCCTCAAATCTAAGACAGAATCCGCCTAAGCAAGCTTACGTGCTAAATTCACATGCCGAGACCAGTACCGCAAATCTTATAAAGTAATCGAGATTAAGAGTAAATACCAGAGAGGGTTGAAAATGGAAGTACCTCTTAAGAAATCTACTATCGGCGAAATCTTGACTTCAAAGGGCTTCATCATTGGATTGATCTGGATTCTCTTTGTCGGAGTAACAAATTACGCGGCTTACGGTTTCTCGCATAATCGTGGGCTCTGGTACACTAACATGGGTGACCTCCCGCCAGAGGTCTTTTGGTCATGGCTTGCTGCAGAGATGAGCGCTTTCTACTTTGTTAATATTTTCGTCATAATGTTGCTGTGTTCTTTGCTTCCAAAGTCGATGGCACTGACCAAACGTGACGCCGTTATCATAGCCGGGATGTCGCTTGTTGCCGTGGGGAATGCCTGGCCCGTGCACACTCCTGTACCTCTCATGATTATAGCTGTGGCAGGAGCCATAACCTGGGGCGAACCTTGGGCAACTTGGATAAAACAAGATGCACCTTGGATCTTCCCGAAGGATCAACCGGAGCTTATAGAAGGTTTGTTCTACGGAGGTCCAATTCCCTGGAGTCATTACGGAGCTCTAATGGCGTTCCTCATTATCTACTACGTCTTCGCCTTATGGTTCTTCCAGTTTATCGCGGCGATACTTCGTAGAAGCTGGGTTGAAGTTGAAGCTTTGCCATTTCCTCTCGCCGTCGGCATAAATGCGGTGATGTCGCCAGCGGTGACTGAAGTTGAAGGGAAACGTACAATCTGGACAAATAAGTATCTGTGGTCGGGCATATTACTCGGAATGCTGATAAACATACAACAGGTTATACACTACATTCCAGGTCTCTACGATATTCCTTACAAGATTCCAACTGTGGACCTAACTTCGCTGAATCTGCTTCCTTGGGTTCCGTTGGCCTTCTTCTACGAGTCTCAGCTGATCGGGGTGTCATTCCTGATTCCGACGGATGTAAACTTCACAGTATGGCTTAGTTTCATCATAATGTTCATAATAGTTCCAGTAGTGGGGACGGCGATAGGATACTATCCACCCTCACCGGCAGGCATGGACTATCAAGGTGCGTGGAGCCAGACTACAAGGGTTTGGGCCAGCTGGTATGGTCCGCTAGCGTGGCCGATGTATGGCATAACGATTGCAGCGGTCTTGTGGCCCGTGATTGTGGGATGGCCTCACTACTCAACGATGTTCAAGGGGATCTTCAAGAAGCTTCCAGACGAGGTTGAGGCCAACCAGCCGTTCTCCTTCAGAACACTATGGGCAGGGCTGATACTATGTCTAATTGTATACATTGCCGTGTGGGTTGCGATAGGCGCCCACCCCGTTCTGATGTTTCTCTTTGCCCTTGGCGCAGTTGCATTAGCATTGGGCTTGGGAAGAATGGAAGCGGATGGTGGAGGCTACCACTTCTCCTATGACTGGTGCAACATCGAATTCATGGCGGTTAACATATGGGCAACACCCGTCGGCTACGCCGTCACAGGTCTTCCACCTGACACAGCGAACTGGACCTCAATGTTCTACGCATTTACACAATACAGAAACGGAGATTGGTATAGTACAGCATTCAGAGAAGGCATGAACGCCTACAAGATTGCAGACTTGAACAAGGTACACAGCAGAGATGTCATGGTCAGCCAGATGGTTGGCATGGCTATATTCGCAGTCGTTGTGTGCTTCACTTATCTATTCTTGGCTTTCGGTTACGGCGTTCAAGGCGCCTACAGCAATGACTGGCTGGCATGGTGGGGCGGCGGATTCTTGGCAATTCAACCAACGCGTCCGTTGCATACGGGTGAGTATCCGTGGGGTGTAAGGCCTCCGGTATTAGGAGACTACGGCGGAATCCTCGCTGCAATACTCTTCGGCTTCCTACTGTACTTCATCCGAATGAAACGTCCAGGATTCCCCATACATCCGGTAGGTATTGCGATAGCTGGAGTCTTTGGGCCTCGAGGATTTCTACCATTCATAATATCGTGGATCGCAAAGAATATCATCATCAGAGTCGGCGGAGCGAAGTTATACGAGGAGAAGGGAGTTCCCTTTGCCGCAGGGCTTTGCGTTGGCGCTGGCATAAACCTGATATACGTCAACGTGATTCTGTTCATCTGGAAAGTCAGTGGACTACCACTCTAAACCCAAATCCCCCCTTTTATTTTCTGTAATTCACGCTGAAAATCTCTTACACGGTAGTATCAAGTTCGCACATGACGATGCACACAGCTCCCAGTAGCTTACACGCGGTTTCTGGATGCCTTCCCATGGCGATGCGAAATCAGATGATTTGAAACCTTATGGGGGCGCGTCATATATGAGCCTCGCTTAACTTCCAATAGAAGGACTCTTCAAGGTTCTTCTAACTATTGTTTCGAGCGTTACGCTTATAAGCACTAGGCATAAAATAATTATGCAGATTAGGCAACAGAGAGTGAGTTATCTTGCTCTCCATAAAACGCATAGTAGGAGTAGTTGTACTCGTTATTGTCGCCGCCGGGATATACTTCGGCTTCTTCGGCGGAGGCCAAGCAGCAGTCTCAAAGACCTTCCACTACGAGACAGCACCAAGCGCTGTTATCATAAACGAGGGAGCAACAGCCACGAGAACTTTCACATATAAACCAGTTACGGTCGGTTCGGGGGAGACGGCGGTGGGCACAATACTCATAGTAGTAGCATCAGAGGAATCTCAGACAAAGCCTGGACAACTGACAGTAATACTCAATGACGTCGAACTAGACACGGTGCAGATAACTGGCGTGGATTCTCGTCCTTCAGTAGATTTCGACCCAAGCATTCTGGTAGACGGCAGCAACTCCGTCAAATTCCAGAGCATAGATTTTGCCGGCCAAGTGAACTTTGACCTCGACGTAAAGGTAATATAGCAACAGAACCTTGGACGCAGCTAAGGAACCCCAAGCGTTCCTCCATTTTTTGTACCTACCTCATGTTCCGAAATCGTCACGACACACCGCGAACCGTTACCGGTAAATATCTTCCATTCAACGAGATAAGCATGTTAAGCTTAAATACACATTCCGATTGTTTACAAGAATGTGAGCGCTCATGGTCTCGAAGAAACCTATCATTCTGGTAGCTATCGTTGTGCTTGTCGCTGCAGCAGTATACTTTGGTTTTTTCGGCGGAGGCCAAGCAGCAGTCTCCAAGACATTTCACTACGAGACAGCACCAAGCGCTGTTATCATAAACG
>CAZQDW010000010.1:0-5493 GCA_964592315.1 uncultured Candidatus Bathyarchaeia archaeon | reverse complement strand
CCATTGATAAGGGCAGAACTTCTACGAGAACCTTCAGTTATAAGCCAGTTACAGTTGGTTCGGGAGAGACCGCGAAGGGAACATTGTCCATAACCGTATGGTCGGAAGCAGGGCTTCCAACATTTGGGAATGTTACCGTAGCGATAAACGGCAAAGACATAGGGAAAGTCGAAATCACTGAACTAGAACCCGCCAAGTTCTCAGTAGAATTCGACCCAAGCCTGCTGAAGGAGGGAACGAACAGTGTCGAAATCACCGGGGTAGAATACAGCGGTGGCATACACTTCGAACTGGACGTAGTAGTAAAGCCTGGTTAGAACGCACATCGATAACGCTCTGTAGACTTCTTCCGGTGACAGAAAACTTTATACCTCTTTGAACAGTCTCATGTGCCATGAAAGACAAGACATTAATTCTCACAGGCCTAACCACAGCATACTTGACAACCTTTATAGGTTCGCCGTTCGTATTCATTGCGCTCCCTTTGATCTGCGAAGACATTGGATTAACGGCGACTCTAACAGGCTTAGTTATAGGTTCCTTCGGCATCGCGAAGCTTCTCTTTGATGTACCAGCAGGCTATATCATCGACAGATACGGTAAGAAGAAAACACTCCTCATCGGCTCGGCAGTTGTAGCGCTAGCTTATCTATCATTTGGAGTCTTACTGATGAACTCAATTCCACTCGAATTGACCATTATGTACCTACTTATGACAAGGATCCTTGATGCTCTTGGATCCTCTTTCATATTTGTATCGTCGCCATCGATAATAGGATCTTTGACACCATCCGAAAAAAGAGGAATGACATATAGCCTAACGACTATCCTACCAGGTCTGGGAGGGTTTGCCGGCATGAGCTTAGCGGGGCTGTCGGCAAGCGTTCTCGGGCCATACTTGACTATACTGATCTACGGAGCACTGTTCACATTGATATTTGTGATATACGTCGTGACCGTAAGTGAAAGGATCGTACCTAAGGTGGAGGAGAAGGTGACTTGGAACGATATCTCTAAGCTTGCCCAAGACAAAAGAATCCTCACAATTGCGTACTTGAATTTCGCTTGGAGCCTTCCGAGGGTCGCCTTCTTTTTTATAATTCCCTACGTTGCTGTCAAGAATTACGGCTTGCTCCCAACAGTTGCATCTTCGTTTGCGGGTCTGCCCATGCTTGTTTCTTCTCCAATGGGAGTCTTCGGAGGGTGGGTATGCGACAGGTACGGCAGAAAGCCAGTGGTACTAGTATCTACAATGATCTTAGCATTATCGACAGTGCTTCTCTCGTTTCCTGGCAGTCTAATGCTTTTCCTTCTGGCTTGCCTACTAGCAGGATTGGGAGGTTTCGGGGGTGCCGCCCTCACAGCATACCTTACTGACATAGCGCCGGCTGCTGCTTACGGGAGAACGTTTGCTCTTACCACAATTACTTTCGACCTCAGTTGGGCTTTAGGACCTGCTTTGGGCTACTACTTACTAGGCAGCTACGGACAGCCGTCGCTGTTCGCCACTATGTCTGTGCTACTGGGAGCAGGAGTTCTGGTCTTCATGCGTACGTGTGAGAAGGCTATTAGGTGTGATCTTGGATCAGATCAGTCGCCATACACCTAGTCGGGAAATGAACGTATGACCGAGACGCATCACAAAAACTTTTATGAGACGGTTCACAGGCTAGGTATAGTGGGTGGTTCAGACGTTGAAGAAGATTCTCCCGTTGCTTTTGATCGCTGTTATCTTCGGGTTGGGGCTTCCGATTCAAGTTCAGGGAGGAAGTGAACGTGCACTCGTCTCAGAGGCAGCTGGATTCCCATACGAGACGATCATAGAAGAACTGAACAAGACGGCCATCGAAGAACATATACGATTCTTTTCAGGATTTCCTACCCGTGTGACGGGCTACCCTGGGTACACCGAAGCCTCGGACTACATTCTCCAATATTTTACTTCTCTTGGGCTGGTTGTCGGAGTCCACTCCTTCGACGTGGTTGTGCCATACGACTACGGAGCTAACATAACGATCCTGTCCACCCGAGAGTTGTATCCAGCCTACTCCTTTGTTCCGAACTTGGCAGCAACATCGTCCAGACCCGATGGTGTGAAGGGTCCGCTCGTATACGTGGGCGAAGGCTCGCCAGAAGACTTTGTAGGCAAGCCTGTTGAAGATAGCATAGTTCTCATGGACTTGAACTCTGATGTGAATTGGCTCACAGCCGCAAAGCTGGGCGCGCAAGCCGTGGTATTCATAGAACCCCAATCGTCCACATTCTACCAATATCGTCGGAAGACGTTGAATGTCCCTTACAATTTTCCGAGACTCTATGTAACGCAGGACATAGGGGCTTCCCTCCGCACTCATGAGGGAGAGATCGTAGAGGTAAAGTCCGATATGAGGTGGGTAGACAAGAAGGGCACAAACATATACGCTTTCTTGGAGGGCCGCAACCCAGACCTATACTTCGTAGTCTCAGCCTATTATGACTCGTTCTCCTATGTGCCTAGTGTGGCGCCCGGAGCAGAAGAGGCGATCGGAATCTCTATTCTGCTCGAGCTATCCCGAGTTCTCAAAGAACTTAAGACTGATGGATACGAGCCTGAGTACACGATCCTCTTCATAGCATTCTCAGGCCATAATCAGGCTTTGGAGGGTTCGAGGCAGTTCACCGACTGGATAGCTTTCAAAGAGTACCAGCAGTTCGGGAAGAAAATCTTCATGTGGACAAACATAGACCTCTCCTCAGAGACCAAGAGCTTCGGGATGATAGGAACGGCCGGTTGGGGCGCACTTGGCTACTCGGGAACAGACCGCAACCTGAAGCCGTCAGCTTACATTAAGGACGTTCTCTCTATAATGAGGCAGAGGCTGAAGAGAGACTACGACTACCAAGAGATCATATACGTTGAGAACTGGCACCAATACTTTCCAGGGATTGAACCGCCCCTGGATCACGAACCGTTCTTCATGGCTAACTTCGCTGAAAAAGGTGTGCCGAGTTTCAGTCTCGTCACCGCCTACGCCAACAGGCTGACATGGTACAAAACCCCTCTCGATAGAATGGATAGGATGCAACTCGAAAACCTCTGGCCCCAAACAGAGGCCACAACAGGCATAATCTACGCCTTTACGCATACACCAGACCTCATAAACTTGTTGAAGATGAAGTATCCTTGGGTACCTGCCAGGGAGCCGCACTACTTAAGTTCAGGCTACTCAGAGATGATCGGACAGGTAGCTATATACGACTACGGTAAAGCTTGGTATACTGCAGTGCCTCGTGCGCTGTTATTTCTCTCTGTTCCATCTACTTTTCTACAAATCTTCGATTATCCGCCCAAACTAGTCACCCTCGGCGTAGGGGTTTGGATAGACAGGTTCAGTTACGGCCTACCTGACTGGATTGTCGTTAGGGCCGACGAGAATGGAAAGTTCAGGACCGTGGGCTTTCCGAGAAGATCCGTCAGCATCTACGCTTTTGTTCCAGACGAGAAATCCGGCGGCATACTATACGCCCCGGATATGGGCAAGTACATCTTCAGCAGACACCAAATTGAAATCGAGCTAACCACGCATGACTTAGGGTTCTACACAGTATTCAGAGCGGGCACCATAGTGCTACATGATGCAGTCAATCCGTATACATTGACACCTCCCAGAGACTACTCCCAAAACGTCATAGTCAACAAGTTCACCACACATGCGATCGATGATCAGTGGGGCTCCTTGAGAGAGACTGATGGAAACCTAGGTTACGGCGTAGCAGTGGCATTTGTAATCCCCGACCAACCGGTTGAACTACTCTTTAGGACCACAGCGGCCACCAGATACCCATTTGCGGCGCTGATCAACGCAAGTGAGCAGAATCCCCAAGGTTCAGGGTACAAAGTCAAGGCTGGAGAGCAGATAGTTCTAACAGCTCACAACTACAGTCGGGATTACTTCTACCTCAACGAGTACCGCCTAGGCCGCCTAATGCAAGAAGTCCCCAAAGCCATCAGTCAGTTTCACTTGGAGACAAGAGAGATACTGTCGGAAGCAGATGCCTTCTATAAGAACCGACAACTGGACAACTACATAGTAGCCATCACGAACGCGTGGATCAGCGAACTGAAAGCATATAGCAACATACGAAACATGATTGAAGACGCAGTCTACACCGCTCCCTTCTTCGCCGCATTGCTCATCCCGTTTACCTTCTTGGCGGAGAGGCTTTTCTTCAAGTCTTCAGGAACCAAAAGGCTGCTTGCTTCAATAGGTATTTTCGTCGCGACTCTGTTGACACTCTGGTACTTCCACCCAGGCTTCAAACTCGCCTCAGACATGCTCATGGTCATCATAGGGTTCGGAGTCGTAATTCTCATAATGCCTGTCTTCGGAGTGATATTCGGAGACTTCGCCAACTTCATCCGAGAGGTTGCTTTTAGAACCTTCGGGCCAACCTTCGAAAAGCCTAGCATGCTCTCCGTTATCACCATTTCCTTCTCAGCCAGCGTCGAAACCATGAAGAAGAGAAAGATGAGAACCTCACTCACCTTCATCTCGATAATCCTCATAGTAACAGCCCTAGTATCCTTCACGTTCATGTACACTGTCACCTTCTTGAGGGCGAATCCCATTGCAGGAGAACCCAACTATGACGGCCTTATGATTAAACACCGGGAGTGGGCCCAACTCTCTGTAGGCGTCGGAGAAGACATACTAGCCTGGCTGGAAAGCAAGTACGGTGACGAAGCATACATTGCTCCTCGAGCTTGGCTTTACTATCCCTTCAAGGCTTCGCTCATCGGATACCCAATACAGCATGGAGCGTTGAATTCGTCTGCCACTTTGCTTGGTCTCTCGGCTGAGGAAGCTCAGGTAAGGGAGATACAAAACCTGATGACGAACGGCAGATGGATCCAACCCGGAGAAGACAGAGTGATGGTCATTCCGGACTTCATGGCCAATACGTTACAGATTAAGAGTTTTCCAGCCCAGGTGAAGGTTGCTGGGATGGACTTCACGGTGATAGGAACCCTTCCTGACGCCTTCATGCTGGGGATGAAAGACTTGGATCAGGAGGGATTAAGCCCATTGCAGCTAGGCAGTCCGGGAATCTTCACTCAACACATGGTGGGCGAATCTATAGCTGTTGTCCCCTATGATTTTGTTGTCAGCTTGGGAGGAACTCCCTTCGCAATCTCGATGAGACTCAAAGACCAAACCAGAACGCTAGACGTGGCCAAAGAGATCTTCGACAATTTCAGAGAGGTAGAGGTCTACGTGACGGAAGGACGCAAAATCTATTCGTATAGCTACGGCTCAGTCACCTCGGTATTCGGATGGCAACAACAGCTAATACCCTTCGTCTTGGCTACAATGGTGACGCTGAACATAATGTTGGGATCCGTGTACGAGCGCAGAAGGGAAATCTTCATATATAGTAGCGTGGGGGTGACGCCTACGCACATAATGTTCCTATTCCTTGCGGAAGCCCTAGTCATAGCCATAGTAGGCGACA
>CAZQDW010000009.1:12551-16566 GCA_964592315.1 uncultured Candidatus Bathyarchaeia archaeon | reverse complement strand
CCAAAATCCGTTTAATCACCTCAGAAACATCATCAAAAGACAAGCGTTTCAAAGAGACGGATTGAAGCAAACGTTCCCTATTCAACTCCGTCAAAACAGGAGACAAAGGATGTCGCTCATCGACATCAGTTTCACGGTAAGCACCCAGAAGAAGCAGAGACTCTTTATAGACACCGCGAGCCAAGTAATGCAACAATAAAAGCGAAGACTGATCAGTCCACTGCAAATCGTCAAGAACAACAAGCAATGGAACTTCCTTAGAGATGTTAGTGACAAACTGGAAAACCGATTCAAAGAGCCTGTCACGCTCATATTCAGGACTTATAAGTACAGACTGAGGAAAAACCCCAAGCTTATGCTTAAGTTCAGGAACTAGCTTAGAAACTTCACCCGGATAGAAACCAATCACCCTATATAGTTGCTCAGGGGTGCAAACTTCCAAGTAATCTTTAATCACTTCCTTCCAGAGCACATAGGGAGGCACACCATCCATCCTGAACAACGCTGGACACCTCCCAGACAGAACCTGCATCCCCCGCAAACGAGCATAAGCCCCCAGCTCTCTAGCCAGCCTTGTCTTACCAATCCCAGCTTCCCCATGAAGAAAAACAATACCACCTTCGCCTCGAACCGCCCTATCAACAGCCCCTCTCAGAACACCCATCTCTTCAACCCTATCGACGAGCTGGGCCTCTCTAACAGCAGAAGGAAGCGGACTCGGAACAACAATGATTGGTTTAAGAGGAGGAACATAAGCTTCTCTGAAGAAACCCTCAGCAATATCCCTCAAGGTTGTAAGCAAATCGGCGGCTGTCTGATACCTCTTCGCAGCCTCCTTTTCCAAAAGCTTCATGATGCAGTCAGCCAAAGCCTGCGGAACTTTAGGATTCAACCTACTCGGAGAAACCGGATAGTCATGAATATGACCAAAAATAATCTTAACAGGGTCTTCTCCGGGAAAAGGCGGTTTCCCAGTCACCATCTCATAAAGCACTGCACCGAAAGAGTAGAGGTCAGACCTAGCGTCAGCACCTTTCCCCAGCGCTATTTCAGGAGCCACATAGGCAACTGTCCCAACTATTACTCCTTCCTGCGTGATGCCAGGTTGACCCAACATTTTAGCCAAACCAAAATCATTCAGTTTCGCAATGCCCTCTCGGGTAATCATGATATTTCCCGGTTTGATGTCTCGATGCAGAACGCCTTGAGAATGCGCATACTGAAGAGCACCGCAAACATCTATGCCTATTCTTAAGACGGTCTGTATGTCACATTTGCCTTCCGGATATGTTCGAATAAGATGGTCTAGATCCATTCCATCAATGAATTCATTGACAAAAAACTGTTTTCCATCTTCTTTGCCAATGTCGTAGATCGAAACAATATTTGGATGGCTAAGTTTCGCGTATGCTTGCGCTTCGCGTAAAAAACGCGAATACGCCTCTTGACCTAAAACCGGATTCTTAAGCATCTTAATTGCAACAACACGGTTCAAAACAGTGTCTCTAGCTTTGAATACTATGCCCTTTCCACCCTCACCGAGCTTCTTTAGAATAGAATATCTGCCATTCTGCAGATATTCAAGAGATGACAACGAATCCTCTCCATAGAAAAAGTCATTTTCCATCTTAAAAGTCTATCCGAACTAAAGTCACAGCAATCACATATTTCGCACATATCAGTTCTTTTCTGATTTGAAGGGATAAAGTGCGCGCGGGGTTCACGGAAATCTCTGAACCCGTAACATTCAGCGTGGGTTCAAATCCCACACCCAGCGCAAATCTTGATTTCTTTTGAGGCGTTTGAGGTCCCTCAAGATCTTGGTCTGTGTAGCAGGGTCTAAGTCCCATCGAGATATTTTGGTCACTATTCACTTCCGGGGCTTGCGACATAGTCGCCAACCAAACTGGCTATGCATGGAGCTTCCATCGGAATTTTTCCCTTAAAGGGTTGTCCGTGCAAACAATCAGAAGAAGATACGCTCATATCGTTTCGGATACAAGCCTAAACCGAGACCCTCTTACTTCCTATGGCATTTCTTCCTGAGAGGTTTGGACCAAACATAGATTCGTTATTTTTGAACTGGAAACCTGGACCAATGTTCATGTATGATCTGCCAACTTTGCCCTTGTCTAAGGAGGACCTCTGTCACTCGCGATTGGATGTTGAAATCCAAGTTCCTTATTCTCCCCCTGTATCTTATTATGAAGGTAGCTAAAGCCATATCTCCAAAGATCTCAACTCGCCAGCCCCTCGTCTCGTAATTGTACTCCTTGAGCGCCTTCAACGCATCCGCCTCGCTTCTTAAAGCGTCTGAGTCCTGAAGGTCGAAGGGAGGCCAATCATCGAACTTGCTGTATTTCTCCTTGAAGACCAAGCTTGCTATGGATTTTGCTTCACGGTTCTTTATCGCTTCTATCCGCTGAATCACGGTATTCTTTATCTCTTCCGCAGTTGAAGCGTCACTTTTCGGAGTCAGCTCTTGTCCACAGTATTTGCAGAATCTATAGTCTTCCTCGATTTCTCGCCCACAATTTGGACATTTCAACATCTCTCATCCACTATTGGATATCCGCCTTAAAACTTGGCTGATCCAGATTCCTACCATGCGAGAATCTTTGCCCAGCTGTCCTTGACAGTCTCACATGTCAAATGTATTTCCTATTGAGCGCACACCTGTCTTCTTTGGCAAGGTAACTTCGAGAACACAATTCTTATACGAGGTCTCAGCCTTCTCTGGGTTAACCTTCGCTGGGAGTCCAATCTCTTTGTAGTATCTGCGTTGAGGAGTTTCAACCGATATCGTCAGAGTGTCCTCAGCACAGTGGATTCTTATGTCTTCCTTCTGAATAGAGGGTAGTAAGGCTATAACCTTAACCTCGCCATCAGTGTTCATCACGTCTATTAAGTGTTCCTCTTCTTCTCTGGAGTCAGACCGAGACCAATCAGGCTGGTTTTCATCCTGAGACGTGGGCTTCACCAACCGTTTCAAGTACTTGACTACGTGCGTCCTTAAAAACATGATGGAAAAGGCAAAATCCGCACCCATCTGTCTTTGGAAACCGTTCCCATGCGAAATGGAATTCGATTCAAATGACAGCCTTGAATCAAGCCTTTGATGTGCGTCACTGGATCGTGCTTTCTCTCTTGAGTGCCAACTCAAGGAATTCACCCTTTTAACCAAGCCCTATGGAAGGGACCTACCCGCCTCTGCCATGCTAGAGCAAAGCCTTATCCAGCCAAGTTGTAAATACGATTGAAAAGAACTCTAGACGTGTGATAGCCTTGTCAAGAATACCCTACTCGAAGGAAGAGCTTTTCCGATGTGGCGAGCAGCCAACCTACAGCGGCCACAGCTTAACTGAGATAGCGTTCCCCCTAGGCGGAATCGGCACAGGCTCGATAAGCCTCGGCGGATGGGGACAGCTTCGCGACTGGGAGATTATGAACCGGCCAGCGAAGGGATTTGTCATTCCAAGATCGTTCTTTGCGTTGAAAGTACGGTTTGCCAAAGGCTCCTCAGTAACTAAGGTCCTTCAAGGACCGGTTGAAGGTTCTTACGTAGGCGATGGGCATTCTCTATCATATTCTGGAGGCTTAAAAGACACGGGTCAAGGCCTTCCCCATTTTCGTCACGTATCCTTCACAGGACACTTTCCAATAGCAACTGTGTCTCTGAGGAATCCCGATCTGCCTCTTAACGTAACCCTCGAAGCCTTCAATCCCTTTGTCCCCCTTAACGATAAGGACTCAAGTATTCCGGCTGCAATATTTTTCTACCGCGTAAGAAACATCGGTAATGAACCAACCTCAGCAACTATCTTTGGAAACTTGACCAACATTATCGGCCATCCAGACTCCGAGGGAGACATCAACGCAATTAGAGAAATGAAAGGCGTCAAGGGATTATACCTCTCAACAACAAAGATTGGCGCCGAGTCTCCACGGTACGGTTCTATGGTGCTCGCGACCCCGTGGCCGGATTCCGCTGTATGGCCACGTTGGAAAGACCGCA
>CAZQDW010000009.1:0-12451 GCA_964592315.1 uncultured Candidatus Bathyarchaeia archaeon | reverse complement strand
AACACGTGCCTCCGCCTCCAGGACGGCACCTTCTACGGGTTTGAGGGGTGCTCCAACGACTCCGGCTGCTGTGAAGGTTCATGCACGCATGTATGGAATTACGCTCAGGCCCTTCCATTTCTTTTTCCTGGTTTGCAGCGATCCATGCTTGATGCCCATCTCGCAAACTCTGTCGAGGGGGACGGGTTCATGACCTTCCGTATGCCTCTCCCACTGGGAACAATGGCGAAGCCAAATTTCCATCCCGCAGCAGACGGGCAGATGGGAATCGTACTTCAGATCTACCGGCAGTGGCTGACCGAAGGCGATGATGAATGGCTGAAAAGGGTTTGGCCCACCGGGAAAAGGCTGCTTGAGTTCGCCTGGAAATACTGGGACGCCGATATGGATGGGGTTATGGAGGGCATGCAACACAACACCTACGACATAGAGTTTTATGGCCCAAATACACTGACAGGAAGCCTCTACCTTGCAGCTCTCCATGCCGCCGCAGAGATATCTCGCTACTTGGGCGAGAATGACAAAGCAAGCGAGTATCATGAGCTTTCCATGAAGGGATCGAAATGGTCTGACGAAAACCTTTTCAACGGCGAGTATTATGAGCAGAAGGTCAATCCAACGGCGCACGAGATGTGGCCTGAACCTTATCAGCAGCTAGCCTTAAAGCATGGAAAAGATGACAGGTTCCAAGAGTGGCCGAAATGGCAGTTTGGCAAAGGATGCCTCTCGGACCAGATGCTTGGGCAGTGGTATGTCCACATGCTTGGATTGGGATACCTCTATGATCCTGAGAACGTCCGCAAGGCGTTACGGTCCATCTTCAAGTATAATTGGAAAACGACTCTCTGGGATCATCCCTGCACTTTTCGAGTTTATGCGCTCAATGATGAGGCTGGCCTCGTGATCTGCACGTGGCCGAATGGAGGACGTCCAGGTTATCCGCTTTTCTGGTACGCCGATGAGGTTTGGTGCGGAATAGAGTATCAAGTCGCAAGCCACATGATCTACGAAGGCATGATGGACGAAGGCTTAGCCATGGCAATGGGCACTAGGAAACGCCATAGGGGAGATCGCCGCAACCCATGGGATGAGTTTGAGTGTGGACACCACTACGCTCGTTCGATGGCAAGCTACGCGCTCTTACTGGTGCTCTCCGGGTTCAGATACTCAGCCCCAGGGAAACAATTGCATTTCTCGCCTAAGATCTTTCAAGATGATTTTCATGCATTCTTTGCGGTCGGCTCAGGCTGGGGCCTATACGGTCAGAAGATCACTCAAGATAGAGCTGAGTTCACCGTCGAGCTAAAATACGGTTCGCTTTCGATCAACAAATTGGTGTTGCCGAGAGTTGGCTTGAAGGACCCTAAGATGGAAGTGACGCTTGATTCTCGGAAGGTTGATGCCGTACTCAGCACGGAGAATGGCTCGACTATCTTGGATCTGGGCTCTACCGCAATAGACCAAGGTCAGACGCTTAGAATCTTGATTGCCTCGCCATGAACCTCGTGCGAACTTGGAGTACCGATTGGCAGATTATACTTGCCGTCCATAAGCCCGTCCATACTGTTCAGAAGCCACAAGCCACATCAAGAATTGGTGAGTAGGAAGTGGTTCCTGCCAACTCTGCAAAGCCCACATACTCCTCATATCTCTTTTCACAACTGTCGGCGACCAGATTGTGGCAATCTTTAGGCATAAGGTGCTTGCTGCTCATTTTTCCTTCTAAGTATCCCTGATCATAACCTGGAATCTGCCCACAGTCTTGAAGTCAACTCCTAATTCTCCAATGAATCGCATCTCTTTTTCACTTGGCACCCAATATTGGTTTTCACCTTCTGAGTACAACTTTTCGTTGAGATATAGCTCAACCTGTTTCTTGTCTTTGACCTCTATGAGAAAGGTATCTTCAGCAAATTTGAAGCCATTCTTCTCGTAGAATCTGTTGGTATTTTGAACAGGCATCTCTGCTCGGATTCTTCTAACCCCTATCGATTTTGAGAACACTACTGCCTTCCTTAGAAGTTCGGTTCCAACTCCTTTTCTCCTGAACTTCTCCAAAACAACTAGGTTTTCGATATGAGCTTCATTGCCATGGATCTTGACATCAACTAAGCCTATCGATTGTCCATCCACTTCAGCAAGGAAAGATGCCTACTTCCTCCTACTTCATCCTCCTTCCTCCTACTTCTCCTACTTCTCCGAGAATTAAACAAAATGCAGAGGATGATAAGATTTTAGTATATGCTCAAAAGCCTCGTAGAAAAGGTCTGGCTAGAGATAAAACTTTACCCCAACCAACCAGTACATGATTAGACTGGTTCTTGATTCCTTCGTCTCATTTTATAGGACAGACCTATTCCTTTTCTTAATTCGGGAGATGAGGAGTCATCTAGAATACTTGGAATCGCTAAGAAGGCAAATAAACAAGAATAGATGTAGGATAAGAAAGAACTGAGTGCCACAAAATGAAGATCGATAAGGAGCTTCTGAATTGGCTATTAGAAGAGAACAATCCCAGCGTGCGTCTACGCACACTCATTGAATTATGTGGTCTGTCAGTAGACCATAAAGACGTAATTGCAGCACGTTGCGTTGTTACTAGTAAACTGCAAGCAGCATCTGATTTATCTTGGGCGTCACTGAAGGGTCAGGTAGTGATATACAATTTGACCGCATTAGCCGAATCTGGTTTGTCCTATAAGGATGTCGATATAGAACCGTGTGTTGATAGGCTGCTTTCAGCACCGTATTTTGACGCGAACTGTAGTGAACTGATGGCACTCCGTGCAATGGTTATGCTGGACTATGGAAAGGATGCACGACTTAAGAAGCGTCTTTCGCAATTGGCAGAAGCCCAATTGCCAGATGGCGGATGGCTTTGCTTGCATCGCGTGAGAAAGATGAAAGAAGTGCCGAAAAGCTGTATAAGCGCTGCTATGCATGGACTATTGCTTGCAGGGGAACTCAAGAAGAGAGGGCTGTATTTTAGTGGAAGCGAGCAATTGATTCGGTATTTCCTTGAACGGCATCTTTTTTACAGAATGGATATTCCAACACAGATCGCGATTGAACATATGAATGAAGTGTTTTTTCCAATAGCATACTTCTACGTGGGCCTGCCCTCACTACTTGACGCACTAGCAGCTTTGGGTGCAGGAAAAGCGAAGGAATTGCAGGAAGCTTGGAGCCTTCTAGAGAAGAAAAGAGACCAAGATGGTAAAATCTTGCTTGAGAGCACTTTGCCAGCGAATAGATCGTATTTGCCAAAAGAGAGAGTTGGGAAGCCAAGCAAGTGGGGGACTCTATATGCTTATCTTGCGTGGAACAAAGCAACAGCAAGGTAACTCGGATTTGCTTGCGGAAAAGTTATAGCTGTAGTCACTTCCGCCCTCATCCGATTTTCCTCAGTATTCTTTTTGCTATCTGCGACAAGTCTATCTTCAGCAAGACAACTGCGATGGCTATGGTTAGAACTATTGAAATGATTGCGAGAACTACTTGGCTTAAATATCCGCTTAGTAACTGCTCACCAAATCCTCCCAAGAAAGCCCCAATGGCGGTCACTAGCAGTTTCAGCGAAATAAAACACTGCGAATTCAGCGGGACTGTATTTCAATAGACCAAGTGGAATGATTACTGGGTCATCGGGTATAGGGGTTGCTGCTACGATAAAAACCGCTAACGCAGCCCATCGTTTTGTCTTTGCGGCTGCTGTTTCTAATCGCTTTCTGCGTTTCTCACCTACATGTCTGCCCACGAAAAAGGTAATTGCGTAGTGGACGAGTTTTGCAGAGGTTGCCCCCAAAGTGACTAGGACGCCTATGCTTAATAGGTCGGAGTCAACCAGTAACGCTGCACTTGAGGCTACTAGGAGGTTTGAGGGCAATGCAAATGGTATCATGTTTATGCCGAAGGAAACAAGAAGAACAATAAGTAATTCGATTAATAACGTCGTTTTTTCCATTGCTCTTGTTGTTAGCGTATGCAATGCACATATTTAGGTTTGAACCCTTGCACGCTAAGATTTAGATTTTGGTTTGGGATAAAGTGTTATCCAACCAAATAAAAGAGGAGATGTCTCCCGCAAACTTCCTTTTTTAATTATTTCACTTCTTATTTTGTCCCAGTCATCATACACTCTGCCTGGATGGTCAATACCAATTAAGTTCTCTTCTTTAGCATAATTCCATTGTTTAAAAACCGCCCGTATGGGCTATTTCTCAAAAGGGACTCAATATGAGCTTATTTCCATCTTTGTTAAGCTTTAAGAATCAATATCTTTAATAATAGCATTGAAAAAAGAAGCGAAGAACGAAAAGAGGAGATTCCTTTGTTTTCTTGTCCTTTCTAGGGTCTAACTTCATTTTTAAATAATATGCGGCTGTTGCTATGGCTGTTAATGGGTTGCGTAGGTCGTGTCCAACCATTGCTGCTACTTCTCCGATGGCGTCATAGTCCATCTGGGAGACTTCCTCTAGGGTTACAGGTTTCTGCAAAATTCCCCACCATTCCTCAGTTGAGAACCCCTCATTATGAACTCTAAGATAAGTCTCTTCATCTCCTTTGACAAAGCGTCTGATCCGTAGCATAATGTTGCACCTCATGAAATACCACAACAGGCGAGGAAATAAGCTACGTGATTCATCTCATCTACTGCCATTAACAAGGGGCTCGGGAGAGTTGAACACGTGCCTAAAGACTGCAACATTATCATCATGTATGATTGTCGAAGGAGGTAAGTATCAAGTTTGGACTTAAAATAATCACTATCTGGCTAGATCGAGCAATCGGCGAGTTTGGATTCCTAGCAGAATATCATCAGAAGGAGATAGAAAAACTTCTTGTCAGATGCTGCCTTTCGAAAAGGTTAGGAAACCGTTTTAGGCATCGCCTCCCTAAAGAGAATGATGGATCTGTAAGGAGATTCAGGAATGGCCAGATTCGGCATAATTTCTGACGATTTTACAGGAGCATGTGATGTCGGCATCCAGTTCAAGAAGCACGGAATGGAAACTGTTGTCTTAGCGAGCCTAGAAGCCCTTTCGAAAGTCAAAGACTTCGAAGTTGTCGTGATAGACACCGATAGTAGAAACGACTCGCCTGGCACTGCTCACGATAAGGCGGGAGACGCTGCCAAGGCCCTAAAGGAAATGGGCGTCGCGCTTGTATATAAGAAAATAGATTCAACACTGCGCGGTAACATCGGTGCGGAATTGGACTCGATCATGTCTGAACTCAACTTAAAGGCTGCTCTGATAGCACCGGCATTTCCGGCAGCCAAAAGGACAACTCTAGACGGACGACAGTTATTGAACGGAGTACCCTTGGACAGGACGGATTTTGCACATGATCCCATGAATCCAGTAAAGCAGTCACATATTCCGACCATAGTACAAGGTCAGACACAAAGAAAGATTGAAACCATAAATCTGTCCATGGTCAGAGAGGGAATCAGATCATTGACACGTGAGATTCAAAACTTAGTAGAAACCGGAAACGAGATACTGGTTGTAGACGCTGAAACCCAGGACGACCTGAAAGCGATTGCCAAATCCGCCTTAGATTCGAAGGTTCTGCCGTGTGGATCAGCCGGATTGGCAGACGAAGTCTGCTATTGGCTAGTATCAGGCCTTCGTCAACCGCGCCTGCTCGTGGTCTCGGGTAGCGTAAACAATGTAACGCTGAACCAGATCTCTGTGTTGCAGAAGACATTGGACGTCTGTGTGCTCGCACCGGACCTCTTACTAGTTTTGGCAGGTGGCGAGAAACGAAAATGGGAAGCACTGAGGCTGATAGAAGAAGCGAAGAAAGCCTTCGACCGCGGCAGAGACGTTGTGATAACGCTGGCCAGATCGAGTGGTGGAATATTCAAGATTCAACGGTTCGGTAGAGAGGTTGGGTTGGATTATCGTGAGATTGCTCGGAAACTTCTTTCCTTTGTGGGCGAGACTTGTAGGGCGATAATCGATGGCTGCAATATAGAACGATTGATACTTATTGGAGGAGACACTGCAATAAGCGTCGCAAACGCTTTGGGTGCGTACGGAATCGGGATCAAAGAGGAGGTTTTGCCTGGGATCCCGCTGGGCATAATTTTAGGCGGCGATTTCCATGGACTATTGGCAGTCACAAAGGCGGGAGGTTTCGGTCAGGAAGACGCGCTTGCAGAAGTCGTGAACAAGTTGAGAAGTCTTCGACCTATTCTCAGTATGTCTCAGGTGCCATGACGAGGATTGCCGCTTATAGAACTTCATTTATCTTGTGATTTGGGATTCCTTATCTCTTCCGTGAAGCATCAAGTATAATGTAAAGTATGTTGCTTCCCCTAACAAGGACCTGCCCGTAATTCGCTATAAGTTGTCCATCGTAGTACTCTTCAGCTCCGTCCAAGATAATGTTCATGAAGTTGTCCTGATGCATCATTGCGCCTCTATATTCCAAG
The DNA here is from genome assembly GCA_964592315.1 of uncultured Candidatus Bathyarchaeia archaeon. Taxonomy (GTDB): domain Archaea; phylum Thermoproteota; class Bathyarchaeia; order Bathyarchaeales; family WAQA01; genus CAZQDW01. The sequence continues at coordinate 6,009 of CAZQDW010000009.1, read as the reverse complement.
CCGTTTTTGAGCACAATCGCGATATGCGCATTCATATGTCTCGTTAGCATGTTGAGAGGCTTCTTGCTTGGTTCCATGGGTCGACCGCCGATTCTTGACACCATTAGGTTGCTCTCTTACCTTAAAAGGTTTTTTGCGTTACCATCCCAGACCGCCAGTTTTCTACTCAAGAATCAGAGGGCTAGCCAGCATGAGACTTGCGATGCAGTGGACGGCTTCGGGGGATTTCCAAAACTTCAAATCGGTGTACAACTGAGTAAAGCTCATGGCTCAGATATGCTTTCCGAACCCTTTCAAGCAGAAGGGATATTGGTTCAAGGGAAACATTCACGCTCATACCACGAACTCCGATGGAGCCTTGGACGCGCGGCAGATTTCCGTCCTCTATGAATCAGAGGGCTACGACTTTCTCTTCATAACCGATCACGGAAAACCCACGGATGTCCAAGCTCTCTCTGATAGCTTCGGAGAAGAGTTTCTTGTTCTCCCGGGAATAGAACTTGACATCGGGAAGTCCGAGGCAGGCACCGAATATCATCTCGTGGGTCTGGACATAGACCATCCTGTTGACGCGGAAAACCCACAGGCGGCCATTGATGAGGTGGTAGACGAAGGCGGCCAGATTGTTGTTGCCCACCCTTACTGGTCTTCCCTAACTGTCAACGACTTAATGAAACTTGAGGGTTACCTGGGAGTGGAAATCTTCAATACCACTTGCCACTTCTCTGTTGCTAAGGGATACTCCACCACCCATTGGGACGACCTATTGGTCAGAGACAAATTCACTTTCGGCTTCGCCGTTGACGATGCTCACTACCACTACAGCTCACATAGACCTGTGGATGCCTTTTATTCCTGGATAATGGTCAGAGCAGAGGACCTAACGAAGGGATCCTTGATGGGCTCACTTTGGCACGGCTTATTCTATTCCAGTAATGGGCCGGAGATCCTCGATGTTGACGTCAGTGAAGGGTCAGTGCGCGTTCTCTCTTCTCCGGCCGCGGCCATAAGTTTCATAACCAAGAATGGTGAGGGGGAAAGATTCACAGCCATGAACAAATCCATAATCGTAGCAGAGTACAAGCTACGAGGAAACGAAAGATACCTGAGGATAGAAGTCGAAGACAAGAAAGGGCGGACGGCATGGACCAACCCCATAAGTTTCATCGGAAGCGCGTAACTACGGTGAAAGGTGGATAAACGCAGAATTCTGGAAGAAAAAGCAGACTCACTCTTAGTAAAGGCTGCCATATTCTTGGTATAGGATCTCCTATCAGTGTGACGATTATTCTTTTTCCTCCGACAACCGTCTGCATCGCGACGCCTTCGAAGATCCTCCTTGCCTCACCGATGATCTTAGCTTCGCTTCCCTCCTCCGTTCCCTTCGGGAGCTCTAGGAGTTCCTCAGCCTTCTCCCTGACGACGCCGATCACAATCTTCCTATGGTTCCTAGATTCTGTAGCCAGCAGCGATCTGGCTTATCATACGTACCTTTTCAATATCCCCGTCTGGAGGGAGCATGTCCGATATTCCGAGAATGGTGTGAGGCGCGAAGAGGTCAAGCATCCTATGGGCGAAGGCTTTCAACTCATCATCTCTAACGAGGGGTAAGAAGGAAGTGGCTGGGATGCCGTCGATCAGGATCATGCCCTTCAAACCTTCTTTCAGTTCTTCAGGAGTTACGTTTCCTTGAGGTTCGGGCGGAACGCATTCCAACCCGTCTAGACCTGTCTCGTATGCGAAGGGCAGCACCTTCCTTATCTTTCCATCCCAATGGGATGTGCAGAATTTGCCAACCTCATGAAGTTCTCTTGTCCTGCGGCGATAGTACGGGAGCATGTATCTCTTGAACAGAGGCGGTGAGCACAACCCCTCATCTATGTTGTCGCCGAAGTTGACTATCTTGAAAGGCGTCTTCTTGATGAGGCTGAACCTTTTGTCATCGTTCTCATCGAAGATTTGAAGAAGCTTCTCGATCTCTGCACGATGCTTCCAGAGGGCAACTACGCCGTTTTTGAACCCCATGTACAAGATGAAGAGCCTCTGGATCGATCCCCACGGAATCGTAACGATGGGTTCACAACGATGGCCAAGAAGGTTCTCTCTTTCACTATACAGGTTTTTGTCAAACTCAAAGGTCTGGTGCTTAAGAATATAGGCGAGTATCCCGAAGTCTTCAACTCCCTTTAAGAAGTACTCGATTCGTAGACTCGCGGTTCCATACTCTGTCTTTCTTTCAACCTGACTTAGGCTACCTCTGGGCGTCTTGTACCTCGTGTAAATGTAATCTCTATTCTCTTTAACTTGAAGCTGGACCTCATCGCCCTCAACGCATTTTAATGTGTCATTGAAGTAATGGTATGCGCGCGGTGACGCACCTAGATCATCATATATGTCAAGGAGGTCACAGCCTTCATACTTTTCAGGGAGGGTTCCTCTCACCTTGTTCACTTCATACCAATGGTGTAGTCTCGGCTGCCATAGTAAACGGTCAGCCTTTCTGCGGTTAAAGATGGCTATGGTTCGTTCCCGATTGTTCATGGACTCTTCTCCGGTCATATCTGACTTTGACCGCAATGAAGAACTACCTACGTCTAGCAATTTATATCTGGACCAAAGACCGTTATCATTCATCATTTGCCAAAAGCGGACGGTGAAAAAATGAATTGGCGTAACGTTGCTCAAATCTCTGACGGTGTCCATTGGGTAGGTGTTAAAGACTGGAATCGTAGGCTCTTTGACGCTTTGATTCCGCTTCCAAAGGGAACTACTTACAACGCCTATCTGGTAGTTGGAGAAGGCAAAAAAGCCTTAATCGACACGGTGAACCCGGGCTTTGAGAAATATCTCGAAGAGAAGATCAGACAGATCGTAGATCCCAAGGATTTGGATTATGTAGTGATGAACCACGCTGAGCCCGATCATGCAGGATCAATTCCGCACGCAATGTCCTTGAGCAGCAAGGCTACCCTAGTTACTACAAAGAGAGGTGCAAGAATGGCGCAAACATTCTACAGAGTACCTGAAAAAAGAATAAAGATGGTTTCAGATCAAGAGACACTTGTCCTCGGCGGCAAAACTCTCCGTTTCATTGAGGCTCCAATGCTCCACTGGCCCGAAACAATGTTCACGTATCTCGCAGAGAACAGGGTTCTTTTCCCTTGCGACTTCTTCGGCTCGCACATCGCAAAGGGGCTTTACGATGAAGAAGTGGAAGATTTGCTCGTTCACGCACAGAGATATTTTGGCGAGATAATGATGCCATTTAGGGGCATGGCTGAGAAGGCTCTGGAAAAAATTGGAAACTTGGACATTGCTCTGATAGCGCCGAGTCATGGACCGATACATAGGAACACTCAGAGAATCCTTGAAGCCTATCACAGATGGGCCCGGGGAGAAACTAAACGGAAAGCCACCATACTCTACGTGACCATGTGGAAGAGCACGGAAAAAATGATTCTTCCAATTGCGGAGACACTGGCGTCCGAGGGCATCGAGATCGTAGTGTATGATCTGGCTTCAGCTGATATAGGCGACGTAGCAATGGACCTAGTTGACTCAAGAGCTATCGTCTTGGGAGGTCCCACGGTGCTTGGCGGTGTCCATCCTTTGGCACAATACGCCACCAATCTGGTGAAAGTCTTGCGTCCTCCTATAGAATTTGGAGTTATCTTAAGTTCGTACGGTTGGGGTGGAGGTGCTATAAGACAAATCCAAGAAATCTTGGGGTCATCAAAAATCGATGTAGTCGGGGCAATGGAAGTAAACGGTCCGCCGTCTGAAAACGACATTAAGCAGATAATAGAATTTGGAAAGACCTTAGCAGCGAGAGTCAAGGAGAGATAAGCGCAAGGCTTATAGGTTCATTCGAACGATAAGGATGCGATTTTGAGACACATTGTTCAAGGGGGAAGAGGTATGAAATGGATGATAGGGTTTGCCGTGCTGTTATTGGCAGTCTTTACAGTCGCTTCTTTGAATATTGCGTGGGCTGCCACCGAGTCACAACTGCGGCCTTTTGGTTGTCGCATTCATCAGGTAGGGGGGCCGGGCGATGATAACCAGGAGGCGTATGGCCTTGCGGGCAACGACGTTATCATTCAGGAAGGTAGAGGAGGCAACGATCGTCAGTATGTTTGGGGCAATGCTGGCGACGACCGGATTACCCAGAATGGGGAACCGGGCAATGACATCCAATTGGTAGTGGGCGCCTCCGGAGGTAACTACATCACTCAGAATGGCGGAGCAGGCGACGATAGCCAGGATGCTCAAGGCGGTAGAGACAACGACTTGATCGTCCAGAAAGGCGGAGACGGCAACGATGATATGAAAGCAACGGGCGGAGGCTGCGGAAGTGACACCATTATTCAGATAGGCGGAGCAGGTGATGATACCATCAAGGCAGACGGTGGCATGAGCGATGACTATATCGCAATATATGGCGAAGATGGTAAGGATACGATTACATATGAGGTCAGTATTGGCAAGGACCAAGTTACTATCGATGGCGGCAAGCTTGAAGATGCACTAACGATTCATGTAAACGGGCAGACTTGCACCGTTATTGAGAATGGCAGAGTCATCTACAGATCTGGCAGAGACGGATCGAGAATTACCGTGAAAAATATCGAGCACATCACCATCATCGAATAGAGGGATTAACCGGTTTCAAGGCAGCAAGAAAGCCGATTGAGCAAAGCATTAAGACGATCCCAACACATGGTGCGGGGAAGGGGTTTCAACCCAAGTCCGTTAGTCTATAGCCATAGGCTCGCTTCTATGCCTTCTCTCCTACATGTTTCTTGTACCAGTCGGTACGAATGGAAAACTCATATTTAATACATGTGTGTGCAAGCGTGACGTATCCTGTGGTGAGTCTAAGGAAATGGGGGGAGGCTTAGGTCTCGGTCTTCATCGACATTGCCTCCAAGAAATATCTCGACTATGAATGCTTTATTTTGTTTTCTTTTTCATCTCTGAGGAGATTACTACCTCATAAAAGTCTGGTGTGGGTGATCCTTCCAGCAGAGGTTCCACTCTTTCCCATGCTTTTTGGCGTTCGTCGCTGAGGTGCATGGCCATAAAAGTATTCTCACTTTCATGCTCTACGATTGCCACGTAGTTTCTCCTTCCTCTTTTGGATTTCAATAGTCGTCTCGATATGAATCCGTCAAATTTCTCGTAGACAGTGTTCGACCATTCGAACCATTTCCTGAATTCCTCATCTTTCTCCCTCTTGATTGGTGGAAATTTGACTATGTTCACAAACACTTTTTCACCTCCCTGGATTTTGTCTGGTTGGATTATCTACTGGATCGACATGAATCACACAATGTTGGCAACCTGTCTCCAAACTGACTCTTTTCTTGACTTCTTCCGCTATTCTATCCGCTTCCTCAATGGGTGTGCCCTTAGCCACCTCTATGTGGAAACCAGTGTGAACAATGTCTGGCCCCACGTACTCAGCCTTCAGATCATGGATGCCTAGGACGCCTTTCACTGATTTTGTGGTCAGGTTCAGTTTTTCTATTAGCTCCTTACTGGGCGCTCTACCCACGAGATAGTGAACATTGTCCTTGAAGAGGTAGATTCCGCTCAAGGCGATGATCGTTGCCACGATTGTAGATGCTAAAGGGTCAGCCCAGTGATATCCTTGCGCAACTAAGACCACAGATATTAGCGCAGCTACGTAGGAAAACTCGTCCTTGAGAAGTGCGACAAATTGTGCCTTTATCGAAGCACCTTTCGCCTTCACTCTGAGAATATCTATTATTGGGATAGCAACCACAAACATGCCTAACAAGATCACTGCCGAAGCAAGATTTGGGTTCTGGAATTCGCTGGTCTCAGCTTGGATGAATTTCGGAACGGCTTCTCGAAACGTTTCAAGGCTCATGAAAGAAATTAGGATTGTAGCTGAGACCATTGCAGCAACATTTTGGGCTCTTCCATGGCCGAACATGTGAAATTCGTCTGCTGGTTTCCGCGACCAAAAGGCAGATAACAAAA
>CAZQDW010000008.1:7077-16949 GCA_964592315.1 uncultured Candidatus Bathyarchaeia archaeon | reverse complement strand
GCAGCCATCATCAAGGAACCCCAGATCATTGAGAACATCAAAGAAGTCTTCATCATGGGAGGGGTAACCCGCCTCTCCGACGGGTTCAACTTACCCTTCAGGGAGCATAACATCTACTCCGATCCTGAGGCGGCAAAGGTCGTTTTCAACTCTGGATTGCCCATAACGATGGTGCCCTTAGACGTGACACTGAAAGTTGCCATAAACCGAGAGAACCTGGAGGAGATTTCCCATGTGGGTACTCCGTTCACAGATGCCATCGTTTCGATGGTGGAGCGATACCTTGAGTTTTGCAAGAGAGACTATACCTGGCTCCACGACCCCTTAACCGTCGCGGCTTCAATCGACCAGAGCCTCGTAAAAACGAAAGCCATGAAGGTTATCATAGAGACTAAAGGGGAAGCGACAGTAGGGCAGACCCTCGCGTTGGCTGTCCCCCCTCGGGAGGCGAACGCCAAGATCTGCATAGGTGTGGATGCGGACCGATTCAAAAGGTTCTTCATGGAGCGAATCTAGACTACATGATCTTTACCCTAGGCAGTCCTCACAGATGATGCTGCCTGAACCACCACCAAGGTCGATCCAAACAATCCTTCCGTCGACTTTTTCTGATTGGTTATTTATACAACTGTACTCATACCTTAGGGAAGAAAATAGAATGAGATGAATCGATATGTTTGTCGGGCTTTTGACTGCGCCAGTTCAGAAATGGAGTTTTGAGAAGCTTGTAGATTGGGCTTCGAAGAATGGCTTTAGAGGCTTGGAGGTGCTTGTCTCCCCCACCTCAAAGCAGATTGATGTGGAAAAGGTCCTTAGCGGAGGGGCAGGAGAAGTTGGAAAAGTGCTGCAAGGAAAAGACGTAACGATAACAAGCCTAGCCTTTTACTCATATAGAATTCTTGAAAGTCCGGAGGATCAGCGTTTCCTTGGGAAAGCTTTAGAGGCGGCGTCTGCGCTAGATGTGGGGGTCGTGTGTACGTTATCTGGCGGACCAGTAAAGGGCAAGGACAAGAGACAGACACTTAAGGAAGATTTTCCCAAGATTTTCCAGCCCCTAGTTGATAAGGCAAAAGGTCAAGGCATAAAGCTGGCTATGGAGAACTGGTTTGCCACTAACCTTCAAGGATTGGAGCACTTTGAGCTAGCCTTCGAATCGGTTCCTGACATGACCTTAGGCTTAAACTTCGATCCATCGCACCTCTTGTGGCAGCAAATAGACTATTTAGAGGCTGTGAAAGACTTCGGGAAAAGAATCTATCACACTCATGCTAAGGATACAGAAATCCTCGGATATAAGCTCAGACGAGTTGGGGTTCTAGACCCGGGATGGTGGAGGTATCGGATACCTGGCAGAGGATCCGTCAACTGGAACGCCTACATAACTGCCCTGAAAGAGATTAACTACAACTATGTCCTAAGCATCGAGCATGAAGACCCATTCTTCCCACCAGAGGAAGGATTCCTCGATGGAAAAAGATTCCTCGAAAGACTGATCTTCTAAGATGTTGAGACGGTCTTTCACATATTTCCCTAGTACCGTATCTTCGAGACTCTGTGACAGTTCGGAGAAACTGACGTATAGTAGCTCTCTGTCATTTGCAAGCTGCGGCATTGCTCCTCCCCATGCACGGCTGGGACTAATGGCCCACGAGTAGTTATTTAGGAACGGTTCAAGTGTTTCAGACTCCTTGGGCTTCCTTTGGTGATTTGCTTGTCAGAATTGTGTTTCTCAAGGACGTCTTGTCAGTCTGTCGGTTGATTAGTCTGGCTATAGATTCTAGGTTAACAAGTTGCATTTTTGGATGGGAGCAATCCATTGATTGTCGCCTTCCGCTCTGATTGCCCACGATTCGGCAGCAATATGACAATAATCATTTCTTTCCAGCGGTCACCTTGGTTCCAGCTATTATGAGGGTTGGAAGCCATTCTTCTCCGTATTCGTCTAACTTTTTTAACAAGACTTGGAATTTCTCTTCTAGTTTGGCTATGTTATCAGACTTAAGCAGCTTTAAGCGAGTATTAGTTCGATCGATACCGCCTATACGATATTCTCTTGGATATGCGATGTTATGCTCAATGATCTCAGTTTCAACATCTTGCAGGCCAGCTTTCTCAAACCAAGAAATTAGTTCGTGCTCAAAGTAGTACTTACATTGTTCTTTCCATAGCGTGTATTCAAGCTTTGAATCAAAAAGTCGAAATTCCATGTAGACCTCTTGGGCTTTGTTCCTAGGGACAGGCTGTCGGGTGCCCACAACCACTTTCCTTCCAGACTTCACTATTCTTGTCGACTCTTTGATGTAGTCTTTTACAACCTCTTCGACGTCGAAATCGTTTCCATACATATTCTGAACCATATCGAGGGATACAGCAGCATCTAGACAGCAGTCTCTTATTAGAGTGTATCTGAGGTCAGCGAGCACGAATGAAATAATGTCAGATAACTTGCTCCTAGCTATGGCGTCCTTAATCTTCGATACGTATGTTCTTTCGTAGTCGACTGCAATTACCAAGCCGCTCCTTCCTACTATTTCTGCTAGACGTATTGCAAGGAAGGCGTCTGGACCAGTCCCTCCATCGAGAACCCACTGTTCTCTGTCTATGACAGCTTTCTTGGCGACCAGTATCTGAATATCAGAGTATCTTTTCACTTCATTAGGGCCATTCTTTATCACTACGTCTCACTCGCGGAAACACACTCTTAGTAATAGATCTTATAAGAATCGCTTTCTTTGAGAGTATCGTAGCTGCAACACCGACGCTTCACCATACCACTCGTTCATGATCTGTGACTTAAATTCTGTGCGATCTTTCTGTTGAACATGCACTTTGCATAAGTTTGACCCAGATAGACCTATTCTATTGTATCAACCGATAAGTTAAGAAACCTCACTATCAACCGATTTTTTGTGGGGTCACCCATCAACCGAAGACTTTACGAAACCCTGAAGGAAAAAAGATAAATAATGCTTCCGCAAAGGTTAAGCCAATGGTGGATGGGATGCCCTGCCAATTTACGTAGAGCTTGATCTTGTTGAATCTCCGCTTATCGTGGAAATCATAAGAACATGTGAACACTTTTTAAGAGCATTGCGATGTTTATCAAGCCAAGGTCATGTCAGAGTGTCATCCGGGGGGTCAAGAATTGTCTGAACTGCGAGAGAACGAGCAGAAAACCTTGATTACACTCGGCGATGCTGGCGGACGGATATCAGTTAAGAAAATAGTCGAATCCACTGGTCTAGCCTATGCGGCGGTCATGCGTGCAGTGCTATCCCTGAAAGCAAGGAATCTGGTAGAAATCTGCGAGAGGAAGAGGACAAGGTTTTCCCTAAACGAAGAGGGAAGGCAATACGCAAGACAAGGACTACCCGAGAGACAATTACTCACAGCATTGTTAAAGCTAGGCGGTAAAGGACCGATTGACGAGGTCGTCAAAGCCTCATCCCTAGGTGAGAATCTATCAGTCATAGCATTGGGTTGGTTGACCAGGAAGGGATGGGCAAGGATTGACGAAAGAGAGCTCAGCGTGAAACTTCCGACAGAACCACCTCATGGAATAGATGAAAAGCTGTTGTCGATATTGAATGAGAGAGGCTTACTCTATGTGGAAGAGTTGGACGACGAACTTCGGAAGGCCTTCTCAATCCTGAAAGGACGGAAAATTCTGGAAGTCAACGATGAAACGCTTAGGGATCTGGAACTTGCAGAAGAAGGATGGAAACTAATCGAGAGCGGTATTAAGCCGATCGAAGAAGTCAGCCAACTCACCCCAGAGATGATCCGAACCGGCAAATGGCGAAGCGTACGCCTCAGAAGATTCGATGTTGAGGCCCCCGGTCCCATTACTTATCCTGGGAAGATTCATCCAGCTCAACAGATCATCCAAAGGGTTAGGGAGATTTTCCTCGAGATGGGTTTCGCGGAGATCCGAGGGCCGATCGTTGAAACTGCCTTCTGGAATTTTGATGCTTTATTCCAGCCTCAAGATCATCCAGCTAGAGAGATGATGGACACCTTTTACTTGGCCAATCCAGATCGAGGAGATCTACCAGAAGAAAATGTTGTTAGCTACGTGGCTAAGACTCATGAGAACGGTTGGAGAACAGGTTCTAAAGGTTGGGGATACAAGTGGAGTCATGAAGAGGCGATGAAACTCGTATTTAGGACACATACAACAGCCACGACCATAAGGTATCTTTCTGAACACAAGGAACCCCCGATAAAAGTCTTCTCCGTAGACCGAGTGTACAGAAATGAGAAGGTGGATTACAAACGTCTGGCTGAGTTCCACCAGATTGAAGGCATAGTTATGGATGAAAATGCAACGCTACAAGACTTAATGGGAACCCTAAAACAGTTCTATTTAAAGCTCGGGCTTGAGGGGGTTCAGTTCTGGCCCAGCTACTTCCCATATACAGAGCCGTCTGCCCAGTCGACAGTATACATTCCAGAACTGAAATCTTGGTTTGAACTGTCCGGAATGGGAATGTTCAGACCCGAAGTGCTGCGTCCCTTAGGTATTAAGTATCCAGTCCTGGCGTGGGGAGGCGGACTAGAGAGACTAATAATGTTGAAGCTATCAGTTGACGATATGCGCTTTCTGTACAAGAACGATTTGGCTTGGATAAGGAGGAGCCCCATATGCCTGTAATTACACTAGACCAAGATCGGTTCTCCAAACTAACAGGGCGAAAAGTCGAGATATACGACATGACGAAGTGGCTCCCTTGGCTTGGCCTAGATATAGAAGAAGTAGGTCCGACCTATGTCAAAGTCGAGTATAACCCAAACAGGATGGATTTCTCCAGCCAAGGTGGCATCGCGCGCGCCTTCTGCGGGATCATGGAATGGGAAACAGGTCTCCCCACCTACGAGGTTCATCAAGGAAGCATTGTTCTAAGTGTTGATTCGACTGTGTCAAAGGTCAGACCCTACGTTTTGGGTGCGGTTATACGCGATATAAAGTTGGACGACGAAGCGGTCAGAGAACTGATGGAGATTCAAGAGGACCTCCATTGGGGCATTGGAAGAGACAGGAGAAAAGCATCGATCGGAGTGCACAACCTCGACTCTGTTGAGCCGCCTTTTACATACAAGGCTGTTCCACCTGACGAAATATCCTTTGTTCCTCTAGCCAAGATAGAAGAGATGACTTTAGGAGAGATCCTTGAGAGGCATGATAAAGGAGTGGCCTATCGACATCTCGTCGACTGGTCTCCCATATATCCCATCATCGTCGACAGGAATGGCGATGTGTTGTCGTTTCCTCCAGTTATAAATGGCGAGTTAACAAGGGTAAGCAGCTCAACTAAAAACCTATTCATAGATGTCACTGGACCCGATTTTAACTCTGTAAGCAAGAGTCTGAAGGTTCTTGCTACGGCCCTGAGGGATATGGGTGGTACTATAGAAACTGTTCGGGTCAGATACCCTGACAAGACTTTCGTTAGGCCGGATCTCTCAGTTGAGAAGGTGCGTCTAAAGGTCAGATATGCTAATAAGCTGTTGGGCTTGAACCTCACAGAGGAAGAGACAATCAGATGCCTCATGAGATGCAGGTTGGGCGCAAAATCATTAGGACATGATATCTTGGAGGCGTGGGTTCCGCCATATAGGATTGACATATTGCATGAGATTGACTTGGTTGAGGAAGTTGCCATCGGCTACGGCTACTATAGGCTAAAGCCGACCCTGCCAAAAGCTGTGACGACCGGGAAAAGTCATAACGCCAGCGATGTGTCTGGTTTTGTTCGTCAGACAATGTTGGGGTTAGGTTTCAGCGAAGTCATGAACTTCATCTTGGCAAATGAGGAAACTCAATATGACAAGATGAGGTTGAAGGCTGAAAAGGTTATCAGGCTTGCTAATCCCACATCAGCTGAATACTCAATTGCTAGAGGATCACTCCTTCCAAGCTTGATGAAGAATCTCTCCGAGAACAAACATGAAAGCTACCCACAGACGATATTTGAAGTCTCAGATGTATTGAAGATCGATGATCAGGCTGAGACCCGTACGCGCAGAGAACTTCATGCCGCGGCAGTGGCATCTCATCCGTCAGCAAACTTCACCGAGGTAAGATCGTACGCTGAAGCGCTGTTACACAGTCTAGGAGTAGCTAATTTCACAGCAAAAGTTACTAGCCACCCGAGCTTTCTTGAAGGAAGAGTGGCATCAATTCAACACAATCGAAAGGGGATAGGAACAGTAGGCGAGATCCATCCCGAGGTTCTAAACAACTTTGAACTAGAGAACCCCACAGGAGCATTTGAAATCAACCTCGAAGAATTACTAGATAACTTGGTAATGAAAGATCGGAAAGTCTAGGAAGCCTTTTGTATGGAAGAACCTTACCTTCGTTTGCTTTTCGTTCCAGTATTGAAGAGACCCATCCTCGTCTCTGGACTGCCCGGAATTGGGGACATTGGCAGGATCGTAGCAACCCTGATGATTGAATTTTCACAGGCAAAACTCTTCGCTGAGCTATACTCGCCTTCATTTCCGGATTACGTCCTCATAGATGATGAGGGTGTATGCCACTCACCTAGATACGAGTTCTATGCATCAAGGATGGGGAAGAGAGATCTCATAATCTTGACAGGCGACGCTCAGCCTTCAGCAGATGATACACCGGCTCACTATGAAGTCTGTGGAAGAGTGTTGGATCTCGTGACTGATTGCGGATGCAGATTCATTGTCACTGTGGGAGGAGCGCCAGCCCCTCAGGTTAACAAGGAAATATATGTGGCCGCAACTTCTGAGAAGATTGCCATGAACTTCGTTGAGAAGGGCGCCACAATCTACGCGGGAGAGAGAATAATCGGGGCGTCAGGCCTTCTCCTAGGCCTTGCCAAGGAACGTAGCTTGGAGGGAGTTTGCCTGTTAGGTTCGACGCCTGGATTAACTGCCGATAGGGAATCCGCATTCCATGTCTACAAGTTTCTGATGAAAAGTCTACAAACAAACATTACGGGGGGCTTATGATTTCCCCATCTGCTTTAGCCTTTCCCTTACCAGCTCATTGGCTAATGGTGGATCCGCCTTTCCCTTCGTCGCCTTCATGAGCTCCCCTATCAAGAAGTGGACCGTTTTTTCGTTGGTGAAAGCGTCCTCAACTGCTTTCTCGTTTTCAGCGAAGACCTTGTCGATCATCTGGTTTAGGAATTCGCGGTCAATTATCTTAACCAGTCCCTTCTCCTCCACGATCCGGCGTGGATTTCTTCCGGTCAAGATCATTTCGGGTAGGATTTTCTTGCCGATCTTCCCGCTTATTGTGTTTTCCTGAATGAGTCGAATCATGTCAACGAGGTTTCTCGGCGTGATCTTTGACTCGTAAAGCTCGAGATTGTTCTCATAGAGATACCTCAGAAGATCAGTCATCATCCAGTTGCTTATTTCCTTGGGTTTGTTGTATAACCTTACACACTCCTCGAAGAAATCTGCGAATGGTTTTGAACTTACAAGAACTTCGGCATCATACCGTGGAAGGCTGAAAGTTGAAACGAACCGTTGTATTCTTTCTTCGGGGAGTTCAGGCATCTTCGCCTTAACCTTCTGGACGAAGTCTTCGCTGAGCACTATTGGAACCAGGTCGGGTTCCGGGAAGTAACGGTAGTCTTGCTCTTCCTCTTTTGTACGCAAGCTTATCGTGATGCGGCGAGTTTCATCCCAGTGTCTGGTCTCTCTTTTCACGTCAATTCCCTTTTCGACTAGGCCTCTCTGCCTTATGATCTCGAAAATTAGAGCACGCTCCACCTCCTTGAAGGAGGAGATGTTCTTAACCTCGACTCTTGTCCCGCCGGCAAGAGAGATATTGGCGTCGCACCGCATCGCCCCTTCCAAGCTTCCGTCGAAGATCCCGAGATGCTCCAGAACCGACCTCAGCTTTTGGAGGAATAATCTGGCCTCCCTCGGAGAGCTCATGTCGGGCTCTGTGACTGTTTCTAAAAGGGCGATTCCCGAGCGGTTGTAATCCACGAGCGTGTAGGGAGACTGGTCAATGGGTCCCAGATGGACGAGTTTACCTGGATCTTCTTCTAAGTGAATCCTGCTAATTCTAATCCTCTTACGTCCATCAGAAGTCTCAGTATGGAGGTAGCCATCAGTCGCTAGTGGGACTCCTCCGGCTCGGTCATACTGCGAAATCTGGAAGTTCTTAGGCATATCGGGGTAGTAATAATTTTTGCGGAAGAAGAACATACGAGGGGAGACCTTACAATCAAGGGCGAAGGCAGCCATAACCGCATACTCTATAGCGCTCTTATTGAGAACCGGAAGGGAGCCAGGTAACCCCAAACAGGTTGGACAGACCAGAGTGTTAGGTCCCTTCCCCCTGTAGTCAGATGAGCAGCCGCAAAAGAGTTTAGTCTTAAGGCTAGTTAACTGCGTGTGTGCCTCAAGCCCTACCTTAATAGCGCTTTGAGTATCGGTCGTATCGATGCCTTTTTCTAATTCCAACCAAAATCACTGTCATGAATTGTCCTTTGAGCTATTGCCTCAAATTCGCTGCATTCAATCTTGTATATGATTCTGTGGACTTCTAATAAGCGTTTAGGGCGTATTCAACTACTTCTGAAATGTCCTCGACGCTCAAAATGACCTTTTCGCCTTGCTTATCCTCATTTGGAAATTAACATTTATCGTGCCTTTCACTGGCTAGTCGAATGAAGTTAATAGTCTTGTGCGCCTCTAGAATCCTCTAAGGTGCATATAATGAAGGTTCTTGGAATTATGGGCAGTCCTCATCGAGATGGTTTGACGAATAAGCTTGTCACTAGCGCGATTAAAGGTTCAGAGGGAGCCGCAAGAGGCGCCCGGAAAACTCGCCAAAAGTATTGATAAGGCAGACGCCTACGTTTTAGGGACTCGTGTTTACTACTTGGACTTAAACGGATTGACAAAGGATTTTATGCACGTAGTCAGCATGGCCAACTCGAACGGGAAGCCCGCCTTAGGTATCGTTATGGCCAGAGGAACGGGTAAGGGCTTGACATCAGCCCTGAAATCCATCTTCTTCTTCTGCAAGGGACTTAGAGGCATAAATTCCCTATGCTACGACCCATAACAAATTTCGATGCAATTGGAATCTTTGTCAACAGATAGGGCTCCTCACAAGTGAATTCGTGGTTATATCGAGAGATGTTTCAGCTCTATGGTTTGCTCTAGTAGGGAACTTCAAAAATTGATGCCGCTATATGGCGCACCCCGCCGTCGCATTGTGTGATATCCTTGGCCTCGTTGAAGTAATAAACTGCAATGACTTTCCCATCTGGCAGGAGAGCTGTTCGAGGATAACCCAAGTCCCAACTTCCGCCGTCATCCCTAACTATTATCTCGGGACCCCAGATTCTTCCGCCGTCATCACTGATTTTTGCCCGGATCCCATAAGGTGAAACTCGCCTTCCATAAGTGCACATTAATCTTTCATCTTTCAGTACTAACAGATGTCCAGGAGCTCCCCAATCACTTACCCTGGAAAGGAAGTGCCATGTCAAGCCGCCCTCTTCTGAACAGTATATTTCTGTCCAGTGAAATGGCAGAGTTGGCCATCCTCTTCGAATAGCCGCCACTACGTTTCTGTTCGGAAGTATGGCGGGAGAAGCCATTCCTCCCCATATTCCGTATATGTAGTCATGTTCTATGCTTATGCAGGAGAGGAAGCGCCAGTCAACCCCATTGTCAGTGGCACAAATTACTGGTGGGCAATTTTCTTCCTCCTCCGAATAAACTCTGCCCCCAAGATTTCTCCACTTTCCGCAATCGGTGAACAGTAATAGCAACCCGTCTTGGCGTAGGACGTACGAGGGTCGAGAGTTTACAGTTTGAAATACTGGGTCGTAAAGGACGAAAGGTCCTTCCCATACATCCCC
>CAZQDW010000008.1:1515-7067 GCA_964592315.1 uncultured Candidatus Bathyarchaeia archaeon | reverse complement strand
TACATCCCCTTTATTGCGTGTTAGGAAATACGCTGAGGGCCCGCGTTCATTCCCTAAAACTGTCTCGGTTGCTAGGGCGGTGTTAGGATCAGAGAAATCTATAGGTTTCGGTTTTGGAAATGTGTCCAAATTATGCCAATTTAGCTTCATCCTTAACTTGGCTTTGCTCTCTGTTATCGTTTGCATCTCTTTGGTTAGCCATGTTTTGCCACCGTCTTTAGAACGTAGAGTAACATGCTTGCAGTCATCCATCTGGATGTTATCATGGCTCACGTCACTCAAATCTCTGTACGAACATTTATTTAAGTTGAAGCCTACGAGTAATTCGCCTCCGCCGAAGTTCCAGAGGCCACCGTTGAATGGCCAGCCAGCATACTCATCATCCCTACGATAAACTATCACATGCTCTATCTCATCTACCTTTATGGGTTCTCTAGATGCGGGCAACAATGACCACCCGAAAATGTTCAATATCCACTGGGTGGGTTGTTCTAAATATAAGATTTTCGGCTCGGAGTTGGTTATGAGGCGAAGTAACTGCAATTATTTGGCTACCATAAAGCACGATATCATCTTTTGCGCTAACCTCTTGCTTCTTGGCAAACAAAGAGCAAGGAAAGAAGACATTTATCTCTCTCATCCATAATGATTAACGATGAAAAACAATTAGGTTAGTGTTCTAAGCAATGAAGTTGAACGAAAAGACAATAACGATGGTAAGCGGTTTTTGTGGTGGAATCTTCATCGCTGCAACATTAACCGCGTCCTTAATAGTCTTCAATCTGATAACCTTTCTGTACGAGTGGATTCGTTCAGTAACGCACGGTTATGGGGTCCCTCCGCAGCCAAATTATATATATTCAGTCTTTGTTTTTGTTGAAGCAGCTATATTTTTTGGTATGATCGGCGCTCTCATGGCTTTTGCAGGTCAGATTCCAGAAAATCCGGAAAAGACGATCTCGTTGAAAATATTGAAGATTAGCAAGGGCGGCCTTTACGAAATCGCTGTACTCTACGCTTCGTTGATCCTTATGATAGTAGCAATTATACTGTTTCTGCCTCTACCGTTGGCTTCGTTCATAGTCCCATTCCTCACGCTGTTCAGCCCCTTCATAGTTGTCTTTGTTCATGACATCTGGTTGTTTTTCTCAAAGAAAATATACAATAGATTAATGAAACTAGGATCAGACGATTGAGATCAAAACTGCAATAGTAGTGGTCTATCTGTTATACTAACCCTTTAATCCGGTCATCGTTATGCCTTGGATGACGTATTTCTGCATTACTATGAAGATCAGGACCGTCGGGAGCATGGTAATCAAAGAAGCACTCATAATCAGGTTCCATAACGGCAGACCTTGATATTCGGCCCCATATTTGGACAGCAGAAATTGGAGTCCCAGAGGCAACGTCATCAATCTAGGCTTGTTTATGATAATGAGTGGCCACAAGAATTCATTCCAGCTTCCTATAAAATGCAATGCAGCCACAGTAGCGATAGCTGGTTTTATCAAGGGAATCGCGACTCTAAAATATATATCAAATTCTGAGAACCCGTCAACCCTCGCAGCGTCCAAATAATCGTTTGGCACACTTTGCATGAACTGCCTCATCATAAAGACGCTGAAACCGGTCAAGAGTGAGGGCAGTATAATTCCTTGATAAGTATTGTGCCACTTCAAAGAAACAAGTGTTGAATACAGAGGAACCATGTATACCTGGAACGGTACGGTCATAGTAGCCAATATCATGATAAAGAACATGTTTCTGCCCGGGAATCTATGTTTAGCAAAGCTGTATCCTGCAAGGGTGGAGAGCAACACAACACTGGAGACTTCTGCAAGCGCGATGATGGCGCTATTGATAAACCATGTAAAGAATGGGAATTCATTCCACACTTTGAGAAAATTCTCGGTATTGAGTCTGGAAGGGATCCAGATTGGTGGATAGACATATATTTCGCTTCTGCTTTTAAGAGAGGTTGAGACGACCCACGCGAAAGGTAACGCCATTGCTAAACCAAGCGGCACGACGGAAATGTACTGGACTATGGCCAAAACGATATCAGCAACACTTTTCTTCATGTTCTCACCTCATAATTGGCGCGTACATTTAAGCTGAATTATGCTCAAGGCAACTACAATGGATAAGAGCACAAGTGAAACTGCTGCCGCTTCCCCGACTCGGAGGAACCTGAAAGCCGATTGATATATTAAGAAGGTTAGAGTGTAGCTGGATGTTCCGGGACCTCCCTCTGTCATGACATATATTTGATCGAAAACCTGAAATGCACCGATCGTCATCATGACCATTATGAAGGTCGTCGTAAACCTGATTGAGGGCAACGTAATACTTCTAAATGTGAGCCACCGACCTGCTCCGTCAACTTTCGCTGTTTCATAGTATACCTCAGGAATTGTCTGTAAACCAGCAACAAAAATGACCATGTTACTCCCGACGGTGTTCCATACGCTCATTAAAACTATTGAGGGAATTACCGTGTTGAAGTCGAATATCCATTTAGGCGTCGGAACAAATGCGCGTAGGCCTAGAATATCGAGGATAATCCAGTTGAGAAGCCCGAAGTTAGGATCGAATATCCATCTCCAGACTATCGCTATTGCTACGGAGCTGACTATTGTCGGGAAGAAGTACATTGTCTGCAGTGATACCTTCAAAGGTTTGAACATCCTGTTGATTAACAACGCTAGAATTAGAGCCAGCGGCAGGCCCAACCCCACATAGCCCAGAGCGTAATAACATGTATTTATCAATGCGGTCCTGAATAATTCTGAATTGAAAATTTCTTTGAAGTTCATTAAGCCAACGTATTTGGGAGGGGTCAGGAAATCCCATTGATAAAAGCTGTAGTAGAAGAGAGACTGAGCTATTGGCACAGTCCGCACGAAGACAAACCATGAGATGCAAGGAATAATGAAAAAATAGGGCAAGTACCACTTGTATAATAGCTTCTCCAATTCCAATTTTCTAAACAGGCCTAGCTTCTTCATACGACAAATCTCTCTTTTGTATTTTTATCGAAGAAATGAATTTTTTCCTCTTTGAAGCCTACATATATTTTTCCCCCAACATCAACATCGAAGCTTGAATCTGATTTTGCTTTCAGAACATTTCCTCCGATTTCAAAGTCAACTATTGTCTCTGCGCCCAGAGGTTCAGCCATGTATACTTTTGCCTCCGCAAAATTAGGCACTTTCTTTCTGGATATGATTATGTCTTCAGGCCTCACTCCTAAGAAGATGTCAAAACTTCCTTTAGATCCCTCTGCTAGATCATTTTTGCCTAATAGTTCGAGGGTGAAGTAATCTGTTTCTAACAGTCCCCCTTCATCCTCTATACGTAGAGTACCTTCAAGGAAATTCATGGGCGGGCTCCCTATGAAACCACCAACCCACATATTTGCTGGCTGAAAGTATAATCTTTGCGGCGAATCAAACTGCTGCAATTTTCCTTCATTTAGAACTGCTATCCTATCCGACATCGACATGGCTTCAACTTGATCGTGAGTGACGTAAATTGTAGTGATCCCGATGGATCTTTGTAGTTTTTTCACTTCTGTCCTCATATATATCCTCAGCTTTGCATCTAAGTTGGATAAGGGTTCATCTAGTAGGAACACTTCTGGTTCTCTTACCAGAGCTCTTCCCAAGGCTACCCTCTGCTGTTGACCACCACTAAGTTGCCTTGGATACCGCTCCAACAGGTCTTCAATTCCAAGCAGATCCGAAACGGATTTAACTCTCTTTTCAATCTCTCCCTTTATTGTTTTTGTCGCTTTCAGTGGGAAAGCTAGGTTTTCACGGACACTCATATGGGGGTACAATGCATAGTTTTGAAAAACCATAGCTATGTTTCTATCCTTAGGGGGGAAGTCGTTTACAAGTTTGTCCCCGATATAGATCTTTCCTTCATCAGGCGATTCTAGTCCTGCGATAATCCTAAGAGTCGTAGTTTTTCCGCAGCCTGAAGGCCCTAGAAGAGTCACGAATTCCTTATCCTTAATGTCTAAACTCAGGTTTATGACTGCTTTGACGTTTCTGAAGGACTTGCTTACGTGCTGAAGTGTCACTTTTGGCATTTTGCACCTTCTCTCTATCCTCACATATAAAAAAAGGGGAGTTATTAATGATTTGCTAGTTCTTAAGGCGTCTCTCCTTTTTCTAGCACCTTATTTACTTCAGTTACCATTTGCTCAATGCCTTCTTCCCAGGAAACCTGTCCTAGGAGAATCTTCTCCATCCATGGATTCCAAATGTTGTCATGTATCTCTGCGTAATGAATCGTCTTCGGCCTGACCCATGGCGGGACACCTGTCGGCGGATCGAGGATACTGCAAGCGGCTTGCATCTCTTCTCTAGGCTGAATACGAGCGCCTTTCACCTCGGTAGGCCAATCACCAAATAAGTCGGGATCATTCTGAAGTTCTAACGTCGTTTGTGAAACTTCAGCAAGAGCAGTCTGTTTCTTTACGTTCAGATAATACTCTTTCTTAGCATCTTTACCAACCGTCCACGCGAGAAACTTGTAGGCCAGATCCTTGTTTGGACTATTTTTGTATACAGCATATGCCATTCCGCCAGTTCCAGAGTGTGGAGTTTCCCCGGGTATCGGTGCAAATCTGACCTCAAGAGGCTGGTCTAGTGCAAGAATATCCAAGATCCATCCCGGTCCCCAAACGATCATCATCGAGGTTTTGTTTGCCAAGAAAGTCTCAGGTAGAGCCCAAGTATAATCTGCAGTTTTGTCTTCCAAGTACATAGCAACGACATTCCTTATGACCCTCCGTCCAATAGCGTCATTGAAGGTTGCCTTAAATACGCCGTCTCTAGGATCACCGTTATGGTCCTCATTGTATAATGAGCCGTCGTGTGAATGAATCAGATCTCCAAAGTAGAAGTCTCTTCTATTGATTAGGAAACCAGCTCTCATGAGGTTCCCTTTTTCATCCCATCTGGCTAGTTTCTTAGCGTACTCTCTTAATTCTTCGACGGTTTCTGGCGGGCGGTTTGGATCGAGACCAGAATCTATGAAATGCTTAACGTTATACATCAGGATGTGATTCGAAATATCGAATGTGACAGCATATAATGTACCTTTCACTGCGCCGTTTACAAATGCAGCCGTATTATGTGTTCTTGTAAACTCATCGGCAATGTCGGATGGAATCGGTTCAAGCAGGCCTCTGGCTACCCACTCACATACCCAACAACCGTCAATCGCGAATACGTCAGCAACCTCGCCTGTCGCAAATCCGGACACCAGCTTGTCTCTTAATTCATCTCCTAACACCAGAATGTGAACTTTTACGTTGTTTTGTTCTTCGAACTTCCTTACTTGTTCTGCGGGAAGTACCTCCCAACTCCACCAGACCGTTATTTCTTTGGGCTTCTGCTGCTCAAGCCATATATACTGATAGTAATAGTATCCCCCTGCAGCTGCTACGACTACAACGGCAAGAATCAGAACCCATGCCATCTTAATGACAGCTTTCTTACCGAGAGATTTCATATTTCATTTCGCCTCGACTTTAT
>CAZQDW010000008.1:0-1415 GCA_964592315.1 uncultured Candidatus Bathyarchaeia archaeon | reverse complement strand
ATAGAGAACCGGGCAAAATGATGCCAGATGAGTTAGAGGTTGTTCGCATCCATGAGAACAAAGAGAAACAGAAGGTGAACAGGTACGTTACCGAGATCCATGAGTATTGGGCTCCGTTCAATTACCCAAGTGTGGATGTTGAGCTTGGACGAGAGGGTTCTGGTGCTGAATTCAACGACGATGGCGTTGAGCTCGACATTCCACCTTTTGGAGCCATAACCATCACAGAACAGGAACCGATCGTGAACGTGACTGTTATTGGAAGTGCATGTGTCGCACCCGGATACGTAATCCTGCACGCTGAACCCTTGGAGTGGAAGTATCCGAGAACCGGAGTGAAAATGAAGGTTGAAAACTTATGGGGAGAGCATATACTGTGGGACTTGTGGTCTAAAGGAATCGATGAGTGGTTCCGTGAGGCCGGAATGAGCTCAGCTCACTTTGAAATCCCGCCATCCAGAAAGGTAACGATTATGGCAGGTTCAACACCGGATGTAGACTGGAACCCAGACCCAGTCAAACATCCTCAGAACCCAAAAGTGTCAATAGGCAATTTCTGGAATGATCCTCATTATTGTGTCAGAATCATACGGGTTGGTATTAGAAAATCGGTTTAGGGCTATGGATAATTGCTAGATCATATGGCTAAAAAGATAGGACGTTCTAGTTGAAGGGTTCTGGTTGAACTTGGCAGAAAAACTCTTTGAGAAGGCAGAGGTAGAATGGTATCTAACCGAGAGAATCTCGTATCACTTCAGCCTACGATACATGAACTATGACGTAGTTGATGAAATTCTCTTTCCGGCCAGCAACTCATAGAAATCTCACCAGAGAAAGGACAGAGCACCGAGCAAGCAAGTATGGAGTATCAGACTGCGAGGAAACTCATCGACCAAGGAAGAAAGGCCGAATCCATCAGGCATGCTGTGAAAGCATACGAGATCCTGTACTACTGACGATATCTCAAGGAAAACTCGAAGTCAGCAACATCGTTAGCTCAACTCCCATAATTTGCCTGATCAGATCATCATCTCCTTTTCCAGTTTCTCACTTCTCGCATGCAGAAGGAAATCATCGATAACTTCGGCGATACTCTCTCCCACACTGGGAATTCTCCTCAACTCGCCTCTCCTACATATGTCCTTTACACTCTCGCTCAACTCTTCTATGTTCTGAGATGCCTTATGATAAGCCCACGCTGAATAAGGATTCGCAGATCTAAATTCTTTGAAAAAGGCTATCTGCAACAGATGATTTGCAGCATCAAAATTTTCTCTGAGAGGTCTTTCAAAACTCGGTGGCGGAACATAGTTCATTATAGAGTATTTCTTACAGAAATCAAATGCGCATCTGTTCAATTTGATGACATAATCTCGAGGAGGGCTCATATTCTGTCCATACAAATCCTCATATCT
>CAZQDW010000007.1:0-17703 GCA_964592315.1 uncultured Candidatus Bathyarchaeia archaeon | reverse complement strand
GGCTTGAACTATTTGAGGATTAGGGCACATGACTAACCTTGAGTTAGTTAGATTCGTCTACCTAGCCGGTTCTGCCTTAATAGTAGTTGGGATCATGATCTTAGCTATGAATATGTTTTTCCACAGGAGAGAGATACGAAGAGGAGAGATCGGGGGTATCATACTCATCGGTCCTTTCCCCATAGTATTTGGGACAAGCCGTCGAATGATGAAGATCATGCTAATAACCGCTTTTGCCATTGTTGCGATAATCTTACTGGCATTTTTCTTACCCAACTTAACTCGAGGCATATAGAGAAATCCTTGGAAGGAGCCAAGCTGAAAAGATGAACAAATGCGAGATCTGCGGAGCAAGCGAAGCATATCTAGTTTGTTCAGAATGCGGAAGAAAAGTTTGCGCTAGTTGTTTCCGGCCAGAATCACATCTATGCGGTTTGTGCAGTACAACACAGAAGACCGCGAAGCCTTCTCGATTGCCTAAAGGGGGCTTAGTTTCGACTTTTGGTAGGCTTTTTCCCTTGGGAGTCGCGTTTGTCTTCGTTGGAATGGTCTTGATGATGATAGCTTCGATTCTATCCGCTCCGAGTGAAGGGGGCGGAGGCGGGGTCATAATTTTCCCCTTCTTCTTCGTAAATCTGAGTGGGACAATAGCCTTGGCAATAACCGTTGCTTTCCTGATCCTCAGCCTGATAATGGTTTTTCTGCCTTGGATACTTGGGCCTGAGAGGTTCTCAAAGGCCGCTGAAAGGATGTTTGGTGTCGAGAGGGAAGATTTTCAGCTAAGAGAAGGAAAGAAGACCGGTGGAGACGAGATTGAGGACTATTTCATAACGCTTAAGGTGCCTGGCTTTGATGAAGAAGATATCGAGGTAAGAGTCTTCCATAACGATTTGACTGTAGAGGCAACTAAGAACGGAGAAGTTTTCAGAAAAACCTATCAGCTGCCGAGTAGTTTCGAACCCAAAGGGATAAGATATGAATATGAGGCCGGGTTCTTAGTGATCAGGGTATCTTTAAGACGGAAGGAGGAAGCGTGATGTCTGGCTTAATATTCTCTCTTCTGCTCAGCGCGGCCGCAATTGCAGCTTTGGTGAAGGCCTTGAGAGATGAGGTAAGATTTGAGGAGCTTTCTGAAGGCGCCGGTTGGCGTGGTTACGTTGAAGAAGACGGATATCATGTTGAGGTCTTCGTAAAGCGTGATGGTAAACAGGTTCAATTCATACTGCCAGACTTCTCGGTTCCCGAAGAGATATGCAAGAAAGCCGTTAAGAAGCTATGTGCAATACTGTATGCATTGATCTCCGAGAAGGAACTTTCACCAGATAACATTAGTATAGTTGGGCCTTCCTATTGTTTCTGCCACTACTGCCTAGAAGCCGTGGGTCAGCTTCTTTTCAGATGTAGACGATGTGGCAGGCTTTACTGCAGCAGACATCGCTTCCCAGAGGAGCATGACTGCCGTGGAGAAGAAGCCCCGAGAATCAGAGTTAAACAGCCAAAAAAAGAGAAGGAGGAGCAAGCGGAACCCAGGAGGGTTCTATTGAAAGAGGCACCTTGCGGTTGATGAAGACGGACCTAAGATGCTCTCGTCTTACTGCTCTCGTCTTGTAGCCTCGCTTGGATATCCGTATGAGATGCTCAGACTGAAAGACGGAGAAACTCTTCTCAGATATTGTCCACTTCAAACTGACTGTGTGGTGAGAAGTTGAAGGTAAGAGTGGAATCTACTTCTGCAATCTACGCTTTTATATGCTCTTCTACGATTCCATCAACTTGGAGGTTTCTAATTGTGCGATCTAGTCTTCTCTTCACCAGGGCATCTAACTTGCGAAAATCTCTTTCAAAGGTTCTGGTGACTTTGATGCTATACTCCTGCTCCAAGATCTCGTTTTTGTTTCTTCGAGTTCTTCGGAAGCAAATTCATGGGTAGATGATGTGATCGAAAAATATATTCAGAACTTTGAACCAGTAGCTCGAAGACGGTTTAGGTGACAAGAATGGTTGAAAGAAGGGAGATGCAGGAGATTGCTAAATCGTATGACGAGCCGATAGGGCTCAACCTTGGGTCTCATTCTGCCCTAGATGCTTGGCAGGGTCAGAGAAATCAGGGAATTCGAAGCATAATCTACACGACAAAACAGCGAGCTCGGATATACCTTCAAAATCCCATGGTCGGCAATCCCGGTGAGAACATTGTAGACTTACCTTCGCTCGTGAAGAGAGACCTTATCGTTGTTGAGGACCCAGCTGATATAAAGAAGAAGGGCAGTTGGAAAGCAGCGATCATCGTTCTGGACAGTTACGAAGATATAGTGAAGTATGTCGGCGACCTTGTTCAGCTTGAGTGCATCCAGATTCCGAACAGGGCTTTCTCAGTCTATGTAGGCGGAGACGAATACTGCAGCGTCATCGAGAAGCAGTTTGCGGTTCCAATTCTGGGCTCAAGGGAGCTCTTGAAAATCGAAAATCGGGGCATGATAGAACGGGACTACTACTGGTTCGCAGAGAAGGCTGGAATCCCCTATCCAAAGTCTTACGAGTTCGAGGTCTACGAGAGCGGAGTAAGAATGAAGGAATACATTGACGAACCGCTCTTAATGAAGGCTGAACATGCTCACAGGGAACTCGAGAGGGAGTTCATCTTCGCCGCTGACTCAAACGACTTGGAAGAGAAGGTTAAGGCCGAGGTTGAACTCGGCAACTTGACCAAAGAGGGGCTGGAAAGAGCCCGAATTGAGCAGATAGTCCTTGGTCCTCACGCTAACTTCAACTTCTTCTTCTCGCCCTTGAACGCCCGGATGGAGTGGGGAGACGTAGACAACGCCTTCGCAAAACTGTACAAGACGAGTCTAGACGACGCGAGAGTTCACCTAGCTAACGAGTTCCTCTCGATCGATGAAAGGAGGGAAACCATACTTGACGGCGTGAAAAGGCTGCCGATAGATGTGCAGCAGAAGATTAAGAAGGTTCCCTCATTCGAGGTTACTTGCCACTTGGCCATGAGCCTAAGAGAGTCCCTGCTGAAAGATGTTCATAAGTATGCGGATGCGTTTCTCTTAGCAACTAGAAGGTATGAACCGCCTGGCATGATCGGTGCCTGGTGCCTACAGACACTGATAACTTGGTCGAAGATTCCTGGTCCAGCCGTTGAGTATGGTCTGTATGATGTGCCGGCTGGCAGGGAGACCTACATGCATGTTCCGGTTACGCAGGACATAGCTGTAAGACATGGCGGAGGAACGAACGTGCACATGGGCGTCGGCTCTCAGTATGCGAATGCCATGTACCAGCGGAGGATGAGCATGGGCGACAGAATAGCCCTAGAGATGAAGAGAGCGGCGCAGATGGACAAGCTAGAAGAGATAGTCACGTAAAAGAGAGAAAAGAGAGGGTTACCGGCAGTTTTTATTCGAACAACGGAGAAAACCAGCAATAGATTATGAAGAAGGGATCTTTGAGATTTCGGTGTTGTTCATACTGCAATCCGCCTTCTTCATTTTTTGTTTGATATTGAACCTTCCGTTAACCCATTTGATTTAATGTTGTCTCGTTCTAACCGTTTCACGGTTCCAATATCTATTGACTTGTTCGCAATTTCCGACTTTGTCCAGAACAAGCATGAAGATGCTCTTGGGCACTTTAAGTGAACGATCTTTCCGACGCAGACGTCCTCTCCGAAATCGAGTTTCGCCAGATGAAAGCGAAAATGAAAAGCCTAAAGACGTAGTTCTACAATCCTCCATGTAGGCGAGATCCTTGAAGTTGATGGAGACATGGGTAAAGGCTCCATTTCTAGAAGGAGCATCTATTCTCATTGTTGGCGAGTGCGTTGAATCCGCATTCCTGAAATCCTTGCAGAATTTTACCCAGAATCGGGTCGTGTTAACATCTTGCCCCGAACGTGAGGGGTTCAGCGGACTTACGGAAAAGTTGGCAATGATCCTCAGATGCTCGAATCCCGGGGAGATGACTGTACTGACCGTTGACGGCTCTCCACACTGTAGTATGTTACATGTTTCAGTTACCGGTGCACTCTTCCTTACCAGAGCGGAGATTCCCATCAGACACTTCGTCATAGTGGGAGAAAATGAAGTCAAGGAGGTAAGTCCTGAAACCATAAGGGTTGGACGTTACTTGCATCTGGTGGAAAAATGCGTTCAGAAATATCCAGAAGTTGTTAGCGATCTCAAACGTCTAAGTCTGGAGCAGCGAAGTGTCAAGAAGGGTGTTTCAGCCTCTTCTTGTCGAGGGAGATCGTTCTCTCATACTCGTAGATAACCCTCGAAGCGACGGTCCACGTCTCTAACATCTCGTAATCTATGGAGAATACGTTATCAGCAAGACTAGCTGTCGCAGGGGAGAAGTGCCCTTTCGGAAAGCCTCCGACTATTGCCATTAGTCTTCTTTCTGCTGAGAATTTCCCGATGATATCTCTAAGCGCCATAGGAGATCCGATTCTGCTGAAGGCGATGATACGGGTGGGATTTATCCCGTTGATCAGTTGCCTCATGTTTTTCCGTTCTAACTTAAGTAGTCCTTGGCCGGTTTGCGGAGCTGTTCCGACCTCAAAGAGCTGCTCCATAAGACCTATGAACCGGTCGTAATTTCTGGGCAGCCTCGTTTCAGGAGCTACCGAGATCGCATAATCATTGATCGTATGAACATAAACCTTAAGGAGCCCCTCCTTATTCAAGGGCGATCCTAAGGCTTCGAGCAAACTGAAGTGAACAATGTCTGGTCGGCCTCTCTTTTGGCTCTCATTGAGCAGGTTCATCGCTGCGTGATGGTAGGATCTGTCGAGGATTGTTACGCTTGGATGTTTCTTCCTCCGTCTTGAATGCTTCTGTACTGCTGGATGATCCCATAGATCTTTGGGGACCGTCTCCAGAGCAGACTCGGCGAGAACTAGAACTAGCATACTTCACCCTCGTGACAGGACCTTGTATCTTCGTCGTTGGGATCAAAAATAAAAATGTATATCTCAGATAAGTGTGAGAGTCATGATCCATGTCGGGCATGCACAGAAGATTCAGAGTTGTACTCTTCGATTTAGGTGGCACTCTAGTCAAGACAGCTCCTGTTCCAGAAATTCTGAAGAGAATTCTCGAGGCACATGGAGTTCAAAAACCAATAGATGAGATAGCCTTTGCGCAGAAAGAAGCTGACAACGAGTTAACCCCCAGGGATTATGCGACACCCTCTGATAAGTTTTGGTTTGAATGGAATCTGAAGATACTTCGGAGACTCAATGTTCATAAGAACCTACGTCGTCTGGCGATGGCGATAAGCGAAAAATGGTGGGACTTTGCCGATCTGAAGCTCTATCCAGACGTAAAGGAAACTTTGGATTGCCTAAAAGAACGCGGGTTTAAGACGGGTCTGGTGACGAACGGATTCAAGAGTGACATAGACGAGATTCTCCCCAGGGTTGGGTTGAGCGGATACTTTGACATAGCAGTAGGGGTTGACGCCGTTGGAAAGCCAAAGCCAAGGAAGGAGATTTTCCTCTTCGCATTAGATAAGTTGAATGTGGATCCGAACGAAGCCATCTTTGTGGGCGATACGCTAGAGATCGATTATGAGGGGGCCGAGAAAGCTGGCCTAGCAGCTCTGCTGATTGACAGGGAGGATAAAGTGAAAGATCCTGTTAGGAAGATAAGAAAACTCACTGAAATGAAGAACTATTTGGAATAATCTGGATACAAGACTACTTTAGAACGCCAATCTGTCCAGCAGTCGCTTCTTCTCTTCTCTTTTCAGTTCTACGTATCCCTTCTCCCTAGTGATTGTGGCTATGTTGATGTCGTCCCCTGTGTATATGTTCCGTTTCATTGCAGCTGTAATGGCTTTCACAGCAACAAGTAGACCCTCATTTAGGCTGATGCCTTCCTTGTACTCGTTCTCAAGAACCCCGTGCGCAATAGGTGATCCCGAGCCTGTTGCGATAACGTCATCCTCTATAAGGCTTCCGAATGGATCCAAAGAGAATATGTGGTATCCTTCTGTGTCGTAACCTCCGATTAGGATCTGGACCGCGTAGGGGAAGATTCTCTGAGAGAAAAGGATGTGCGACGCAAGACCGCCGACAGAACGGACTGGCATAACCCTGTTTCTCTGTAGTTGGTAAATATTCGCGTTTGCTCTTAAGAGGTCTAGAAGGTTCTCTGCTTCGGCTGGAATGCCAGCGATCGTCATTCCAACGTTCCTCGTTATTGGATATACCTTCCTGACAGCCCTAGATGCGATAAAACCAGGAAGCATGATAGCTCTAGTATCAGCTGCCAGTATGACTCCGTCAGCACATTTCAGCGCAAGGGTTGTCGTTCCCTTAATCTTTAATGAGTCCAGGTCCCTCGCGATCATGATGACACCTTTTTGAGATTGAGATGCGAGTTTGAAGATATAAGAATTTGGGAGGGGCTCGAAAGACCGATGCTTTCAAGAATTAGTTTTTGAGGTTCGATCACATCCGATTACATGAAAGAAATAGGAAATTGCACTGAGAGTCCGCAATCCTGCCTTTCCTCGCATTTCAAACCAAGATCACTACATTTTCATTATATACTTGGTGATGGTGATCGAGCAATGCGCCTAGTATCGAAGGATGGCGTGTAACGCGCAGGTGAAAGCCTCGAGTTTGTCAAGCATTCCGACTAAGTGAAGAAAAACGTCAGAACTGTTTCATCTACCTCGTTGTTAGCGCTTTTATAAGAGGGTCTTGTCCAATTCCCTTTTGAGCTTCGCGGTTTCAGACTCGATTTCTATACTCTTCTTTCTTCCGGTCTACAGGGGCTAGCTTCGGTGATGAGCGCTTCTACTGGTCGTCATTTTGATGTCGTTTCATACTGGGGAAATGCCGCTTGGATATTACTTCCGGTTCTCGTACGGAAATCAGACTTTCTATGGCTTCAGACAGTTCTTCTAAAACAAGAACTAAGCCCATTTGGATGCTTAAGCCTCTCGTCGTGAGTGACCCGCGCCATCCTGCAACGCGGATGAAGATATCTCTGGGCAAACACTGAATGGAAAGGTCACCAACCAAAGCTAGCCCCTATTTTCAACAACAACGAGTGAGAATTAATAGTTGGTGTCACCAACAGTTCAAAGCCTTGGTTACTTCGATGTGGCAATTCTACAGGGTTCTCTCTGCTATCGTGTCCACTAACTTTTGCATTCTCTCGCTGAGATTTTCAGGTAAGCCAAGAATGTTAATATCCATAAATCCTCGGACGATCAGAGCAGTGGCTTCATCCTCAGAGAATCCTCTAGCCATCAAGTAACGCACTTGATCTTCAGAGATCTTTCCCACAGCAGCCTCGTGAGATAGATCCGTTCCCTCAGTGTTTGCCAACAACTCGGGAACCGCGTGAATCAATGCCATGTCAGATAGAAGCAAACCGCGACATTCCAGGTGAGCCTTAGTATTTCTGTGCTCTCCGAGGAGAAATCCCCGTGCGTAGATTTGAGCGTTGTCTTTGGCTACAGCCCTGCTGATTACTTCAGCTCTGGCGCCCTCGTTCTGTAGAACCACCTTGGTTCCGACGTCAAGATAGGAATCTGAAGATCCGTAGAGAATCGTGTTAAACCTAGCCCTTGAATTCACTCCTTTACAGTATGCGACTGGGTACATCTGTAAACTCTCAACTGGCCTCAAACAGATATAATTGTTTATGAAAGTGGCGCCATCTTCGATTAAGGCACCTGTCCTAGGACGGACGTCAAAATTCTGGGCCCAATCATGAACCATCGTAAAAGTAAGCTTCGCGTTTGTCTTTATGTAGAACTCGGAAACGCCTACATGTAGCCCTCTGTTAACGTTCGAGTGGGCGGTGCAACCAGTTATTATTTGGACCTCCGAATCTGGTTCAGCAATTATGATGTTGTGAACATTCTGGTTAAGGTTGTCCGTTGAGATGAAGAGACACGACTGGAGGGGCAAAGTTACCTTTTGTCCTTCTAAGACTCTGATGAAGTATCCCTGATCCCAGTTGAGCTCCGTTAAGGCGGTATATTTATCGGTGTCAACCTTTACTAGGTTCCACCAGTATTCCTTCAACCAGTCATATTTCTTCAAAGCCTCATTGCTACTTAGGACCTCAACTTTTCCCTCAAACATCCTTTGAACAGACCTTAGGATAACGGAGTGATCAATCTGAAAATATGTGGCCACCCTTTCTTTCTCATCGCGAACGATTCCCACATCTGAGGACCGTTTAACAATGTCCTCGGGCAGATAGGAAAGGGGACAGTTAGACCATTCTTGGGATTTCCTTGAATACCTGCTTACATCTAGGTCCGGACCTAAAGCCGCGAGTTTGTCTCTTGCTTGCAGAGCTCTTTCCTTGCTACTGGACATTTCTCACACCATGCGTATCCTTCATTGAGGATTTGGCTCAGAATCTTTGAAGGGTTCCCTGAGCACGCAATCGTTTTGTCTAGAAGGACATGCGCTTTGTCCGCGTCAACATAGTGGAGAATGTAACCCATATGCGTAATTAGAAGCGCTGATCGCCCTTTCAACATTTTATTGATGACTCCGCCTATGAGCTGCAGATTCTCCACATCGACACCTGAGTCAGGCTCATCCAGCATAACAAAATCAGCGTTCTGGGCAAGAACCTGCAAAACCTCCGATTTCTTCATCTCTCCACCTGAAAATCCCAGGTTTAAGTCTCTTCCCACGAGTTCAAGAGGCAATTTTATCGTCTCAACAAGTTCACGGACTTTTGCACCACTTTCATCCCCTTCAGACATTAGGCTTCGGAGAATATCCTTCAGTTTCACGCCCCTTATAACTGGAGGATTCTGGAAGGCTACACCGATGCCCGACTTGACCCTTTCATTAGTAGGGAGATGCGTAATATCTTTGTCTTTGAACCATATCTTGCCTGATATGACACGGTATGCTGGAAATCCAAGGATAGACATAATAAGCGAGCTCTTGCCAGATCCGTTGGGACCGAAAAGAACGTGAACCTCCCCCTTGGGAATTTCCAGGTTGACATCTTCCAAAACCCGGTTTCCGCCAACTTCGACACATAAACCTGATATCTGAAACATTCACCACTTTCCCCGTTCTGAGGTCATTTCCAGTTGCGGATTCATTCATTTCTCATCTATTGTCTAGACTTAGATAAAAATGTGCCTAGAGGGATATACTCTGCGCAGCCTCTTGACGCGTTGGACTATCATGCAGAACTTGATTATTGAAGTTGAAGAGCACGAGCGGGGTTCTCTATAAGGATCTTGTCTATCAATTCTCGGCTAAAACCGCTTTCCAACATGAGAGGAATAAAGTTCCTGACCAGGTAGGAATAGGGTCTAATGTTGCCTCCTCCCTTTTCTCCAACGTGGTACCATCCAGAATCTTGGGATAAAAGAAGTTGGTTCTCAAAACCATTCTCCAATATAAACCTCACGAGACTCAAAGTTCTCTCGGCGTTCTGTTCGGCCAAAGCATCATATTCAACCCATGCTCCCTGATGTGCGATTTCGAGATGGTACTTCAGATCCTCCTCAGCATCACAGTGAACAACTATGAGTTTACTGGAGTCTGCACCTTCCTCACTCAGGATTTTCAGCAACTGCATTGCAGCCACGCCGTTCGCTGTGTGACATGCGATTGTTGCACCAGTCGAGAGACTGCAACGGGCAGCCGCTCTCACGATTTTCTGCTGTATGGAAATTATGGAACCAGGATTCACCGCGATTTTTATGAAGCCAGCTCTGATGGATGTTCCTTCGATTCCCGAATCGATTTCGGAGGTCCACATGTTGGCCAGTTGGTCTACTGAACATTCGAACGCATATTTTGGGAGAAAGGGTTCCTTGTATAGCCCTGTGTTGGCTAGGATTTTGATGCCCGAGACTTCCGACAACCTTGCGAGTAGCTGACCATCACGTGCCATATAGGCAGGGGTACAATCTGCAAACCCCGTGACACCCAATTGACGTATCTCGCTCAGGTAAGGAAGCATGATGTCGAAGACTTCGTTGGGGTTGTATCGTTCTCTGCTGACCTTGTCGGCTCCGATAAAGTCGCAGATTATATGCTCGTGAACTAGGGCTAAACCAAATTCATCCGGAGATATGTCCCCGAGAACAGTCCGTATCTTTCCCATGAAGCAAGATTACTAGCGGTCACCAATCTTAAGTCTTTCTGGGCGTTCGGGTTACATATTTTCTACGAACACTTTCCTTCGATCTAGTTTCCCAGGGGTATGCATCGAAAGAAGTTGAGATGTTGACATAACGGTTGGGGTGTACTGAACCTTAGATAAACAACCATCACAAACAAAATTGTTTCCATCGGGTTTGGAATCTTGCCCTACAGACCAAAGCATATTTATGAAGGAATAAGAGGAATTAGGGGTGCCTAAATTGAGAAAATTTGGTTTTGGCGTCATTGGTGTTGGAACATGGGGGGAGAATCACGTTCGAGCTTTCACACAAAACCCGGATGCCAATTTGATAGCGATCGCAGATGTCGATGAATCTAGAGCGCAATCGATAGCCAAGCAATACGGTGTTAAAACCTATTATACGGATTACGGGGATATGCTTAAAGATCCGGAGATCGAGGCTGTTGGAGTAGCGACGCCTGACTATCTACATCTGCAGCCCTGCGTCGCTGCTGCAGAGGCTGGGAAACACATCCTTGTTGAGAAACCCTTGGCCACTAGTGTTGAGGATGCAGAGGCTATTCTAAACGCTGCAAAAAGAAACAATGTGAAGTTAATGGTGGACTTTCATAACCGCTGGAACCCTTCCTGCGTTATGGCTAAGGAGTCGATAGAAAAGGGAGACATCGGCGAACCTCTATACCTCTATGCAAGGTTGAACAATACGAAGTTGTCCCCCACAGGATTTCTGAGATGGGCCTCAAAGTCCAAAGTGATATGGTTTCTAACTGTTCACACGTGCGACTTGGCTAGATGGTTCTTCAAGGATGAGGCTGAACGGGTCTACGCCGTTGCCAGATCAAAAGTTCTGGAGAAAATGGGGATTAAGACCCCCGACTTCTACACAGCGATCGTCGAATTCAGGAGGGGAGCTGTAACAAACTTCGAGTCTTGCTGGATCGTCCCAAACACGATACCTGGTGTCGGATGGGGCAGATGGCAAGGCCTAGGCGTGGATTTCGAGCTTGAGCTCGTAGCGAGCGAGGGAGCCGTCTATGCCAATGTTGTCCCGAATTCCGTAACAAGAAAATATACCGACAGTTACTACACTTGGCCTGATATTCAAGGAACTTTCCAACTGTATAAGAAATGGATCGGATTTGGCATAGAATCCATCAACCACTTCGTTGATTGCGTCGTTAATGATAAAGAACCGCTGGTAACCGGAGAGGACGGGTTAGCGGCAACCAAGATCATATGCGCTATGGAAGAATCAGCAAAGACCGGTCAAATACAAATACTATGAATCGACTAGAATCCAGATTGACTTCTTGGGCATCAAGATATTAACCGGTAATGGTCTTGCTATAAATTGGCAACCAGACTAGAATACTGGGCAAATATCTTGTCCAGAATGCTGTGAAGGGTACTATCCTTATGAAAAGGCTCAGGGAAAGAACCGCCCGAAACTTCGGCGATATAAGACTTTGGGGTAGGAATGCCAAGGTTCTCGTGTTTACCGAAGTGTTGTGGGGGGTACCGATGTCTTGGATCTTTTTTTATCAAGTGATTTTTATGAGATGCCTAGGTATGGGTGAGGTGCTTATAGGCTTCTGCGCGATGCTACCTCTTGTTTTTCAAGCCTTCCTACCGATGTTGGGTGGGTATCTTGCTGACAAATTCGGTAGAAAGCGGGTCCTAATGCTATTCGACACTACAGGATGGATCGGCGCCATGGTCATGTGGTCCATGGCTAGAGAACCCTGGCAGATGGTTGCTGCTGCGTGTTTTCAGGGATTGAGCACAACCATATATGGGGTTTGGGAAACCCTTCTTGTTGAGGATACTGAGCCGAGTTACCGGGTCGGCATATACGGCTTTATCCAGCTGATCTACACATTCGGAGGTATTCTGACTCCTATAGCGGGCATACTCATCTCTCTTTACGGTGTTGAGCAGGGATGCCGGTACATATTCCTCACAGGCCTCGCAACAGTCACAACTATGTTTGGTATCCGTCAAACATACCTCAGGGAGTCAGCAATAGGGAAAATGCTTGCGTCCTCTGAAAGGCGAGATCCACTGGATGGTGAGGGTTACGTAGAGACTATAAACACGGTGAGGAAACACAAAAAGTTACTGTTATTGTTCGTCTTGACCATTGTCGGAAGCATGCAAGTTCCTCTAGTAAACACATTTAAGCCATTATACCTCAGTGACTCGAAGGCATTGGCTCTAGATGAGGGCATCGTTTCTATCGTGCCTATGGCTTCATCCATCCCAAGCCTAATAGCCCTTTCCTTAATCGTCCCTAGGCTGAAGCATGCATATATAAGGAAAGCCCTTTTGTTCAGTTACACGTGTGGTTTTTTGGGGTCAGTAACGCTCATTATGGCGCCTAGAGGCTCTCTGAATCTCGCTATTATCTCTGCTATACTCGATAGCGCCAGGTACGTAGCCATATTCTCGATTCTAAGAGTTTTCTTCGTTAACACAATCGACGAGACAAATCCGTTAGCAAGAGCAAAGATCATGTCCTTGATAACCACATTTTCGGCTTTGGCATCGTGGCCAGTTCCGTTGATAGGAGGATACTTGTATGCGACGAGCCCAATTTTGCCGTTTGTAACAGAAGCTATTCTTCTCATTTCCAGCATATTCTTAATGCTAAGACTATAACTCAGGTGATCCGTTATAGATCCTGAACAAAATCTTATATTCTTGCACCAAGCTACTTGATTACCCGACTGGGTGATGAAGTATGGAGGAATTGGGTATCGCAATCACAGGTTGTGGCGGCATAGCAGACGCCCATGTAAATGGCTACAGAGACCTTTACAACAGAGGTCTGAAAGTGTTTGACATACGAGCTCTATGTGACGTTTCGGAAGAGAATGCTAAATCGAAGTCTAGGACAATCGGCGATTTCCAAGAAGGCAAGCCAAAGATCTATGCCGATCTTGAGGATATGTTGAAAAGAGAAAGCCTAGATGCCGTGGATATATGCCTGCCCCATAACGTCCATCATAATATAGCTCAGAGATGCCTAGAGGAAGGTCTCGACGTGATCATAGAAAAACCCTTAGGGATAACCATGAGAGCCGCAAAAATCATAATCGAAGCAGCCGAAAAGAACCGAAGAACCCTAGCTGTTGCCGAAAACTATAGAAGGTCTCCCGAAAACAGAGCCATCTGGTGGATTATTAGACAAGGTCTCATCGGTGAGCCTAGGGTCATCCTCTGGGCATCAACCTACTGGATGCCTCAACCTTGGGGTTGGAGAGAAGACAAGCTTGTGGCTGGAGGAAGCTGGGTTTTTGACGGGGGTGTTCATCTAGCGGATCTCGACAGGTACCATCTCGGAGCGGAAGCTCTCCAAGTCTATTCAGTGAACGACATCTTTGAGCCATTGAAGCAAGGCGTACAAGTGACTGTGGACGACATGACTATGGCTGTGATCCAGTACGAGAACAGGGCGTATGCCCAATGGCTTTGGATGAGAGTTGCTCCTGGCAAGGAAGTCAACATGCGCGTAATATATGGTTCTAAAGGATCTTTGACGAGCGATGATCTACATGTACAGAAAGAGGAATCAGTGGAAAAGCACAGTATGCGCACTATTATCGAGAGAAAGATGATGAAGAGCCTTGAGCCTCAGGATCTCGAGAAATGGTTCCCTCAAGGAGCTAGAGATACTTTTGCCACGGAGCTTTACGACTTCTACGACTCAATTATAAACAAGAGGAGGCCCGAGGTAGACGGCTGGGAGGCCTACAAAGACATGGCCATACCCTTGGCCTTCTACGAATCCGCGACGCTCGGAAAGCCAGTTAAGATGAAAGACGTTGAGGAGCTCAAAATACAGGAGTACCAGAAAGAGATCAACGAAAAGCTGGGTATATAATGTTGCTGCCATCAATACTGCACATAGTTCAAGTGTTCTCACTTTGATTTTTCCAATACTCTATTTTCTGGAAGGTAGGTCCTAAGCCGAAAGCCGCTCGCTGATGTAGTCTGTCAATGCGAACATTCGGCCTAAGCAGCTCAGTCTCCTGTTGGGCTTTGGCTGCAATATCGTGCAGTTTGACCGGTTGTCCAGTTCTTAGGTCTAGTGGGATAGATGATCATCCATGACACCGCAAATTGTCTTCGACATTCGCTTCAATGTTTCGTAGGGGCCAATTCGGCTAAGGTGATGGACAAGATTAACTTTAAGTTCGGACCTTTCGTTCACTACGCTTTTTAATGCAGTCCCAGACTCTTGTAGAGAGGATGTAGGAGGATGAGCTTAAAACGATCTAGGCTAGAGATCTATCTGGACATCCTGAAAGTTATTAGTAAAGGTACGCAGAAGCCTACTAGGATCATGTACAGAACTAACCTATCTTGGAAACCATTAATGAAGACCCTCGAATCCCTGGAAGATCAAGGTCTGATAATCAGAGATGAAAGCGGCAACCGTACGACATATAAAATTACCGAGAAAGGCAAAAGCATACTGGGGTATTTTAACAGAGTTATGGAATCTATCGAAGTAAAATAGAGATTCCAAGCAATGAATTCGTAGGACACGAATCGGATTCGTTAACCTCTAGGCGACGCTGTCAAAAAGGGAATAAGCGTCAAATATCCACGCTCCTTTGGAGGCAACTCTGCAGATTCAGAAATTCCAATTCCGAATCAAGCAGTTCATTGAGATGCCACTAGACAACGTCAACTATTCTGTTTCACATGGTTTGGTCCTGTGCGTTTTGAAGTAGAGTTCTGTATCGTCGTCCAGTTTACACGTCAAAGGATGGTATCATTAACCCACCTTCGGCTCATTTTGACGGGCATTATGCGCCTAGAAGATCTGTTCATACTTCTTGCTTCTACGTCATCTCTTCAGTTTTTCCATATAATGGTGGAACAAGAAAGACTGAGACGCCGATCCATATCGTTAAGCTTTCTGGACGATCCTCCTTGCAGTCTCCTCTTATCTACTATCTCACTTCTTTCTCAAGTGCATATCGGCTAGTTTTTGGATCGGAGTAGATCTTGCCCTCTTCGAAGAGTTTCCGGATTGATCTAAACACGGTCTTCGGCTTGACCCCCAATTTTTCAGCGATTTCCTTCAGAGTTAATGCAGTCCCATTTTCGAGTAAACGGAGAACCTGATCTTCAGTCTTCCCCATATCGGATACTCCTCGTGAGTAAGCTATTTTTCCTTGAATCGGCATATATATGCATTCACAAATGTCATCGCGCCGCCTAGTGCATAACGCGGAGAAATGAAAACACTTTTACGAGAGAGTGTCCTGTATTCTACTCGAGATTCCTAAGGCAGTTGGCGAACATTCTTGACTGAAGAGATGAACGTCTTCAATCTACTTGCCCGTCCTATCCGAAGGTTAATAGAGGAGAAAGGATTTCAGTCGCCAACCGAACCCCAGGAAAAAGTGATCCCCAAAATCCTGGACGGAAAGAATGTTCTCCTCATATCGCCAACCGCCACTGGGAAAACCGAAGCTGCGATTCTTCCTGTTTTTAACATGCTCATCCAGCTCCCTCAGAGGGAGTATGGGATCAAGGTTCTGTATATAACGCCTTTGAGAGCGCTGAACCGTGACATGCTAGAGCGTCTAGAATGGTGGTGTAACAACCTGGATATCAAACTGGCGGTGAGACACGGCGACACTGAAAACAGCGAACGTACCAGGCAGGCCAGAAGCCCTCCAGACGTGTTGATAACTACCCCCGAGACTCTTCAAGCCATTCTGATTGGATGGGTCATGCGTCAACATCTGCAGGCAATCAGATGGGTGATAGTTGACGAGGTCCACGAGATGGCTGATAGTAAGCGTGGAAGCCAGCTATCCCTTGCTTTGGAGAGGCTTCGCCAGATAACTGGCAGAGATTTTCAAGTGATCGGGCTCTCAGCCACCATAGGCAGCCCAGAAGAGGTTGCTCGTTTCTTGGTTGGGAATGAACGTGAAGTTGAGATAGCTAGGGTCCCAGTTGCCCGCCTCATGAAGTTACAGGTTCTTTATCCTCAACCCGAACCTAGAGACTACAAACTTGCCTCGGTCCTATTCACTCATCCCGAGGTGGCTACGAGGCTTAGGCTACTCCGTCAACTCATTGAGGAGCATAAGTCTGTACTGTTGTTCACCAACACTCGAACCATCTCCGAGGTTCTAGCCAGCCGATTCAAAGTCTGGGATATAGACTTCCCAGTTTCGATTCACCACGGTTCATTGGCTAAGCCATCGAGAATAGCTGCTGAAAGGGGATTGAAGGAGGGTGGGCTTAAAGGACTTGTCTGCACGAGTTCGCTTGAGCTCGGAATAGATGTTGGCAGAATCGACCTTGTCATACAATATATGAGCCCAAGACAGGTAACCCGGCTTATCCAAAGAGTCGGCCGAAGCGGCCACAGAATCGGACACATGGCGAATGGAATAGTCATCACCATGGACTCGGATGACATGTTGGAAGGCCTAGTGATCGGACGCATGGCTTATCAAGAGCAGTTGGAA
The DNA here is from genome assembly GCA_964592315.1 of uncultured Candidatus Bathyarchaeia archaeon. GTDB lineage: Archaea > Thermoproteota > Bathyarchaeia > Bathyarchaeales > WAQA01 > CAZQDW01. The sequence goes on along the minus strand of CAZQDW010000007.1, from coordinate 1,064 downwards.
CCAGTTGATATTCCTGAGAAACCCTTCGATGCTCTGGCTCATCAGATCGCCGGCTTACTGATGAAGAAGAGGCGGCTTTACTTCTACGAGATTTATGACCTCTTCAAGAAAGCTTACCCGTATAGAAACCTCACACTAGATGACATAAAAAACGTTTTTACTTACATGCATAATCGCTTCCCTAGGCTGGCTTGGGTCTCATTCGAAGATATGCTTGCAATAAAGCCCCGGCGTACGAAGGCGCTTTATGAGTACTATTTCGAGAACCTGTCTATGATTCCGGATGAGAAGCAGTATCTCGTGATTGACCATTCAACAGATACTGCTATCGGGATACTCGACGAGGCTTTCGTTGCAGAATATGGAAAACCCGGCGTCAAATTCATAATACGGGGTAGCCCGTGGAACATCATGAATGTGACGGCTGACAAAATCTATGTTAAAGCGGTTGATGACCCGCTCGGCGCAATCCCAAGCTGGGTAGGAGAGGAGATTCCAGTGCCCTTCGAAGTCGCCCAAGAGGTCGGCAAGTTGAGAGAATCCGTAGAAGAGAGATTGGCGAAAGGTGAAACCCCTCAGGAGATAGCGGCTCAACTGGCTGAAAGGTATCCAGCCGATCAAGAGACGGTCTTACTTGCACTTTCTGAAACGGTCGAAACAGTAAAGAGTGGCTATCCGGTTCCGACTGACAAGAGGATAACTTCGGAGGACTGGGAGGATTTCGTTATCCTACACGCTAACTTTGGTTCTCTCACAAACAGGGCGCTGGCTCAGCTGATCGGTCACGTCCTCTCAGAGCGAACAGGATACGCCATCACTGTCCAACACGATCCGTATAGGATCTTCATCCAAACGCTCGGCGAAATCGACACTGAAATAGTCACGAAGATAATTGAGGAGTTGAAAGTCTCATCGCCGTCAGCCGTCCAGAAGATGCTTACTGAAGCCACAGTGAAGACAGGAATTTTCAAGAGGCGCATGATCCACGTAGCCAAAAGGTTCGGCGCCCTAAAGAAGTGGGCCGATTTCAGCAACGTAAGCATCAGAAGCCTCATGAAGAGCTT